>NZ_JANPLS010000144.1:0-3609 GCF_031422475.1 Chamaesiphon sp. VAR_48_metabat_403 | reverse complement strand
TGCTACTCAGTTTGTGAATGGCCACAATCCAATTTCTTTGTGCAATGTTCTATTTGTTGGCAATGTCTGTGCATTGGGTTTGATGATGATAGTGTATCGCCATCAATTAACTGCTGAGAATTTCGGCAATATTTCCAAAGTAGAATGGATAAATCTCACGATTGTGGCGATCTTATCGGGTGCTTTAGCTCCAGCAGCAATTTTTAGAGCGTTAGCACTATCACCTGTAAATAACATCATTTTATTAGGGCGATTAGAAGTCCCGTTGATTTTAATTTTATCTAGAATCATCCTCCAAGAACGCCTCAATCGGTATCAAAAAATCGGGGCGTTTGTTGTCCTAATCGGGATCGTAGTTGCAGTAATTGGAGATCGATCGGACTTGTCAAAGTCTGGATTGATGATTGGTACAGGCGAAATTCTGACCATTACTGCGGCTGTAGTCTCGGCGATTGCTACTCTGATTAATAAGCAAAAGTTGTCAGATATTCCAGTTGGAATCTATGGGATTTTCAGGACAGGGCTAGGATCGATCGTCTTTTTTGTCTTTGCCGTTATTTTATATGGATCTGGACATTTTGCCGAGATGTTTTCGCCGTTTTTATGGCAGTGGATGTTGATTTATGGCGGGATAATTGTCGTGGTGGGACAATCGTTATGGATTAAGGGTTCGCGGGAATCTTCCCTCACTGTAGCAACAATTGTTTCATGCTTTCATCCGATCGCCGGAATGCTATTTGCTTACTGGATTTTGGCAGAGCTACCGACAATGCTGCAAGTTATTGGCAGCATTATCTTACTGACAGGATTACTCCTAAGTCAAATCAAAAGCGATCGTCAAAAACTAACTTCAAAGCCATCTGAGCTGCATTCTAGCGATCGAGATGGCGGTGGCTTTGAGGGATTCTAGTACTCAAGACAAGATTGTAATTAATTTGTCGATCGATAATTGCAGTCTCTCACTTTTTTAAATAGCCCTCAGATTATCTTGTCTCTGGTGCGTTATCCTGCGGAGTAACACACCCTACTTCTTCTTACTCCTTACTCCTTCCTCCCCACCTCCTGCTCGATCTGTCTGACGACAGTTAATGCCGAGTAGCTCACTCCCGCCGTACCCTCGCCGGGATGGGTGGAATCGCCTACCATCCACAATCCGGCTACGGGAATGCGCGTTGCAAAGCCAAATGGCCCAAAAGTCGATACTCGTTGTCCGATGCCGCCGACGATGCCGCGATCGCGTCCAGTATAATACTCGAAAGTTCGTGGCGTGCCAGCTTCAGTTACGATAATATTTTCTGGCGAGAGATCGAAATATTCGCCTAATTTAGCAATCGCGGTAGCGGTATACTCAGCCTTCATCGCTGCATAATCTACCCCCTCGCCGTACCATTTATTCGGATCGACAAATGAGGACGCAATAATTGTCGCGTTGCCCTCTGGTGCCCTGCCATCTCCAGCATGACTGACAGAGACAAACAGCGAATTATTTTCGCCGATGATGCCGTCGTAATCGTAGAGGAATTGTAAATGCGGCGGACATTCTGCTGGAATCGCGCTCTGTTTGACTCCCAAATAGACGACGAATGCCCCCGAAGCTTGGGGTAATGTTTTTACGCGCGATCGATAGCCATCGATGCTCCAAGGGAGCGGCTTCGCCAACGATAATAACGGGATAGGATTAGACTTAGGAGCCGCATCGCCGAGCAATCTGACCAAATCTTGGGCTGTGACGTTTGCCACCACCTCAGCGGCGGTTTCCGTGTAGTTTGCGCCCGTTTTCTGGTTGCGGATCGTCACGCCAGTTACGCCAGCCTCATCGCATTCGATCGCCTCGACCGTATGCCGCATCAGTAATTTACCACCATCCCGCTCTAGCGATGCCACCAACCGATCGCTCAATACCTGCATACTCCCCTGAAGGTGGTACAGTCCTTGCGGGGTCTGCGACACACCTAGAGCCGTTGCGGCATATAATAAGGCGGTATCGGCTGCCGTCACCTGAGAGTAAAGTTTTAATTGCAAATCGAGAAATGTTTGCAACCGTTTATCCCCACTCAATCCAAACCATTTGAGCGCGTCGCCGACGGTAGAGAGGGTAAATGGGACGGTAATGAGCGTATCGAGCCGCAGTGCGCCGACTAACTGCGTTATGTCCCATAAATTACGCGGGGGTAAAATCGGATCGCGACTTTGAAATTGCCAGCTAGCTGCAAATAACTGTTGTAAAAAGTGCCAAAAGGGTTCGCTACCAGGGAATTGCTGCTGGCGTTCGGCTTGCCATCGCAGCGGATCGCACCAAACATTAATTGGCATAGTTTCGCCCGGTAAAAATACCGCACAAGCCGGATCGCACGGTGTCGCTGGGGGTAACTCGATTTCTAATTCGCTGAAAATTCGGTGATGGATGCCACCTGGTTCTAACCCCGCGACTTGGGTAGCTCCGACATCGAAGGTAAAGCCTTTGCGCTTAAACGTAGATGCACAGCCACCTGGGACGATCGCCCGATCGAAGATCGTCACTTCATAGCCCCGTTTTGCCAGCAATGCGCCCGCCGTCAATCCACCGATGCCCGCACCAATAACTACAACTTTCGGAAGAGACGACTTTGGCATATCTGCGATCGCAATAATAAGACTTGACGTTATTATCTTAACATTTCTACACGATTGGCGCAGCGGCTGGCTCTGATGGTCTATAGCGGATGGAGATAAATTAAAATAAGATTCACTCGATCGGCTCAAATCTTATTGCTGAACGGGTTGTAACGCTCGATTGTCGATAAATTCCGGCGATTGTAATTTAAGTTCTGGGAATGTAGCGTTAGAATGTTGGGAGTAGAAGCACCCAGCTAAGATACTTATAAATTAAGTTTACCGATTTCATCAAAGTTGGTAACAATCTTAGCCGTACTTTTGCGGAAAAAGTAATATGCTCATTGTAGACATCGAGAAGCGATTATTAGGAGAATATACATGACTTTTACCTCAGTTGCCTCTAACAACACTCACGATAACGTTGCCGAGCAAACTGCTCTCAACATCGTCAAACTGTCCAAAATTTCGATCGCGGCTTCACTATCGATCGTCGGTCTGACCTTGTTACAAAATTTACTGTGGACTTCAGCCTCTTACCCCGCTGAAATTCCCCACCCTCATGCGGCGACCGCTACTAAGTAGCCAAAACAGTTCGCTATCCTCAATTTAGCTTGCCTCAGAACCAATTTTTAATATCTAGCAGCACTCGATCGCAACTCTCATAAATGCGATCGAGTGCTGTTTTTTAGGCAGCTCCAGACACTGATAACTAAACCTGATGACCCTCATCAGTTCTCTGAATATGAGAAAGGTTTACAAACATTAACAATCGGGTTAAATTAGGTTCATACATAAAAAACATCCCGTTCCACTAGGAACAACAGCAATTATCACATGACCACAACCTTACAACGCACCCAGAACGCGAACGTCTGGGAAAGATTTTGTAGCTGGATCGCATCCACTGAAAACCGGATTTACATCGGTTGGTTCGGTGTACTGATGGTTCCTACACTTCTTTCTGCAACAATCTGTTTCATCATCGCTTTCATCGCTGCTCCCCCAGTGGACATC
>NZ_JANPLS010000143.1:0-7219 GCF_031422475.1 Chamaesiphon sp. VAR_48_metabat_403 | reverse complement strand
TGGCGTAGCCTCTCAGAATGAGAATCGCGTTGAAAACGATCGCTATCCCCAGATTCACCCGATAACAGTAAAGCAATTTCTCAGCACAGGAGCGTAAAACCCGATCGTCGCATCCAGCAGAAATAGAGGTAATAACAGATGAATCTCAGTTATGTCTACACCAGATTGAATGTTCGAGACTACGCAGCTTGCAAGCTGTTCTATCAAGATGTTTTGGGCTTGAAGGTTTCGATGGCTAATGATACCCAAGAATATACCGAATTTGATGCAGGTGCGACCAAAATTACGATTCTCAATCGAGTCTCGTTCCGAGAGGCTACGCCAACGAGGTTGAAAGACTATATCGACTCGGTTGAGACAGCAACCTACGATCCTAGTGATGCCAAGATTATCTTGACCTTCGCTGTGCCTAATTTGGATGAAGCGATCGCCCACTTAAAGTCCAAAGGTGTCGGCATTGCCAGCAGTCCTTGGCAATTTTCAGAGGATGGTATCACGGGAGGCGCGATCTCTGCGTGTGTTCGCGACCCAGATGGCAATCTCATCGAACTCGAACAATGGCTGAGTTAACCCGAATTGGAGACACATTAAGGATGAATATACTCGAAAATAAGGTGGCGTTAGGACAGGTACTTTTCGCCGGAGGATCGGGCTTCGTGGGGCGTACTGCCGTCAGGTGGTTCCGCGAGCGGCACCCTTGCATTCGATTGCTCGTCGGCGAAACCTGCAAGCGGCAGGCGAAGTCGCCCAGGAGATAGGCACTGCCGAAGCCGTTGCCATAGATCTCGATCGGCACCACTTAGGACTCGGTGACGACGTTGCCGTCGCTGCTGTGGTCATGTTGGCTCCCGAAGCCGGACTTAAAGGCTTGAGCTACGCGCAGGACTTGGGCGTTCCTTACCTGAACATCAACGCTGCCATCACCGAAATCGGCCCCGAATTAGCACTGTTCGCGCATCGTGCGACCGCAGCACCCGTCGTGCTTGCAAGTCATTGGATGGCTGGTGCAGCCACGTTGCTGGCACTCAATAGTGCCAAAGGCTTTGAGAGCGTCCGCTCCATCAGGCTCGGCGCAATCGTCGATGAGCAAGACCCCGTTGGGCCAGCGGCGATCGAAGACATGAAGCGGGTACACAGTGCTGCTCCTGCCGCACTGGTATTCGAGGGTGGGCGGCGCGGATGGCTGTCTGGCGATGCTGCCAAGGGCAAGTTCACATCAGTTGACGGTCGATCGCTCGATGCCACTGCATTTTCCACGTTTGATACCGCGAGTCTCCATGCCGTAACTGGGGCACCGGATATCCGCTTCGACCTGGTGAATGGTGAATCGTCCAGCCGCCGTCGGGGTGGTGAAGCGGCGACCGAGATCGTCGTCGAGATCGAGGGCGAAGCCGATGGTCGAATGAAGAATTCGCGATCGACCCTGGAGTTCAAGCAGGGCACAGCCTCACTCACGGGTCTGAGCATCGTGCTTTCGCTCGCGTCGGCATTGGGACTGAATGACCGTCCTCCTGCTCGCCCTGGACTTTACCTACCCGAACTACTCTCAGATTCCCAATGGTTCCTGGATGAACTCCGCAGTGCGGGAGCGACTATCTCTGAAGATTCTAAGTAACCACTTCGATCGGGTTAAGAAAATTGCTACAAGATGCTACCCGATCGAATTCCGTTCGCGCAAGGTTGGCTTTGCCGAATCGAGTACCCACATTCCGCTAGTTCGACTGCTCAAGCATAGGCTGCGCTTACGTTTTCGCACTTGCAAATCATGCTTGAGCAGTTGACGTTGCCACTGATGTTCAAAAACTTGGCAAAAATCATCGACGGAGCAGCGGTGCGCGCTCGTCGGGTTCCCCGACGTAAAAAGCGCAACAAGACAAAATAGTTCTTCTACACTAGGCATAGGGCAATTCAGTTTAGTCGGTTATTTGGTACTTCCAAGCTACCTATTTCGACCTTTTTTTGCTCCTTTCCTTATCCCGTTGGCGGAGCCTCTCCAACAGGAGAAACTCACGTTATCTCAAGAACTTAGATGAATATCCAGATTCGCCTAGCTCGTCTAGAAGATATTCCCGCTTTAACAAGTTTAATTCCCATATCGGTGAGAATGCTGCAAGCAAGCTACTATACTCCCGCACAAATTGAAGGAGCTTTAGGCACTGTGTTTGCAGTCGATAGCCAATTAATTGAAGACAAAACCTATTTTGTTGCCGAGAGTGACAGTCAAATTGTCGGCTGTGGTGGCTGGAGTAGAAGGACAACAGCTTATGGTGGAGATCTCAGCAAGACAGGTGCAGACGACTGGCTGCTCGATCCGGCGTTTCATGCTGCCAAGATTCGCGCATTCTTCGTGCATCCAGTATGGGCGCGCCGAGGAATTGGCAGTCAAATTATGCGTCAGTGCGAGCTGGCTGCTGTAGCTGCTGGATTCCAAACGATCGAGATTGTGGCGACGTTAGCTGGCGAACCTTTATATGCTAGGTTTGGCTATCAGACGATCGATCGATTTGAAATTTTGCTACCAAACAACCACACTCTGCCTATGATGAAGATGTCCAAAAAATTTGCCGAGCCTAAAGAAATTTAAATCGTCAGATCGAGATTTGATTAACGTCAGTTTGGGTTAATAAGAAAAGCCGCCAAATAAACACTTCTGGAAAATTTAAATCGGGATGGGGCCACGGAACCAATGCCATTTGTATCGTCGATCGGCTTGCGGACGCAAAACTGTTGGTATCTCTGAACTCGATGCTTCAATCATAACCTCTGCTCCAGCCAAGCGCAGCAAGTTCGCGGCATGCTCGGCAACTTCACCACTGACTCCAGCCACTAAGATGCAGCGATCGCGATCTCGGAGATAGGCAAATACTAACGCCGCATCGAGTAGCTTCAGATCGGCAACAAGACGGATTGCTTTAATTAGTTGAGCTTCATTCGACCCAATTGAGACGATCCGAATTTTAAATTTTGACATCATCAATTTGCTCACTTAAAATTCATTACTTGTCGTCCACTGTGAAAGTGAAATCAGGCGAGACAGTAGCGGTTACTCTGGTATCAACTACTTTTCCACCCTCAAAGTAGCCTTGAGGCTCTGACTTGTAATGCTTTCCATTAGCATCGAAGTCCAGTCTTAGGGAAGATTCGCCGAAACAGCAACACCTCGATCGTGTAGCTGTTCTATAATTTCTTTTTATGAGATAGCTCATAGATTAATTTAGACGATCGTGACAGAATTCTATTGATAGATAAGCAGTGAGAAGCTACCATATGTCTTTGAATGTTGAATTACTAGAATCTAGCTTCGCACAAATCAAAGAGCGAGAGACCGATTTTTCTGCCCATTTTTATACTAATTTGTTTACCGATTATCCAATTATCAAACCACTGTTTACCAATTCCGACATGGTAGAACAGCAAAAGAAACTTTTCAAATCGCTAGTTTTAGTTGTAGATAGTCTCCGCAAATCTGATGTTCTTACTGGTGCGCTTAAAGGGCTAGGAACTCGCCATGTTAAGTATGGGGTGCTACCCGAACATTATCCAATGGTGGGCAGTACGCTGCTAAAAGTCTTTGCCATTTGCCTAGAGGAAGCGTGGACACCTAGTGTCGAACAAGCCTGGATTGAGGCTTATGGAGTGGTCGCACAAGTAATGCTAGATGGTGCTGAATATCCAGCCGAAATCTTAAATCCTGCCGTCTAGAGGGATAGTGAGGTGGAAGTTTGACCAATTCAAGACCGCGCTTCGCGATTTTGAACTAGAGTCTTTAGATCGATCGTCCCAGCGGCGATCGCATCTAAAGTTTCACGATCGATTATAATAATTTTCCCACCACGTTGATAAAATACAATTGCTTTGATTTGACTGAGCAATCGGACGCATTCTTCATAACTAATACCGATACTTCGAGCAATTTGATAATGAGATAACTTGAGATTTAATTGTTCGCCTTGCACAACGCGAACAGTTCCAGATTTGTTTGCATGGCGTTGCAATAGATTTGCCAATCTCACGATTGCTGACTCGGAAACCAGACCATGAATCGTTTGGTGCATTTGTTGGAGCCGCTGATTATATATCTCTAAAATTCTAAATGCTAGTTCGGGAGTCTGCCGAATCTGTTGGAGTAGGGCTGCTCGCTCGATCGTCAATACTTGAGACTCGATCGTTGCTGTCACTGTCGCTGGAGCGATGGCATCGCCAAATAATGCTGGAGCCGCAAAAATTTCATTCGGCAATAACGTCCGTAGGAGCGTTTCTTTTCCCGAAGTACCAATCCGAGTAAGTCGAAGTGTCCCTTGAATCAGCGTATAGAGTTGTGGTGACAATCGATCTCCTTCGGTCATCACCACATCACCTTTTTGATAGAAATGAATTTGTGTATGTGGCTGTAAAGCAATGAGATGGGTCGCTTGCAAATCTTTCAGCACTGAAACTTCGGTCAATTGCTCGATTCTCCAAAGGAAATGCTCCGGTAACGAAGACATTGCGAGCACTGAAATGTCTTCGCTTGTCGAGTCATTTACTCTTAAATCATTGGTTGCTCGAGCATCTTTAGAGAGCTTGCCGGACACACTGAGTAATCTGTCAAGCTCACTTTTTGCAATACATTTACTACTAATATTTTTATCTACTAATTTAGCATTTTGCATCAATAATATTTGCCTTTAGAGTGAAGTGTACGGGCTTTAACTTTGAATAGAAACAAAACGAGTGTTCTCTTGTACCAATTTGAGGAGCCACAGAAAATCTCCCACTTTATAGATGGACTCCTACTGAATATTAGTATTGTAGCGATCGCTCACACGGAATTTGTTTCAGAATCTAACGGGAATTTATCAGATTCTGACGATTTTCTGTCTCTTAACTTACCTACTAAATCGACTGACCGCCAGAGACTTCAATCCGCTGGGCATTCACCCACTGATTATCTTCAGATAATAGTGCCGCGATCGCCCCACCAATGTCATCAGGCAGACCAACACGACCCAAGGCAGTAATTGAAGCAAAATGTTGATTAATGCCTGGATTGTCCCGCACGGCACCGCCACCGAAATCGGTTTCGTTGGCGAAGCCTCTCCCAAAGGAGAATCGCCCCAGGAGCCACCACATTTACTGCAATCTTCCGCGCGCCCAATTCTTTTGCCATGTATTTAGTTAAAGTCTCGTTCGTGAAGCGTCGGCTCTGCCGAATCGCACCTTTCATACTGGCATAAGCAGCATATCCAGGCAAGATAATCCGCGTCAAACCATTAGAGAGATTTACAATTCGTCCGCCATCATTAATCAGCGGCAGCAATTTCTGAGTGAGAAAGAAAACACCCTTGAGATGGATATTCATCAAGTGGTCAAAATCTGCTTCTGTCGTATCTGCAAAAGACGCGCCTACACCAGTCCCAGCATTATGAACCAGAAAGTCAAAATGGTCTGTCTGCCATTTTGATTGGAGAGCTTGTTTAACCTGTGCCGCAAAATCATCGAAGGTTTTTAGTAATTGCGAATGACATTTTGGGGGCAAAAGAAACAAGCCCGTAGCTGTTTAAAGCGAATACTTCAGTGGAACCCAGAAAAAGTGATTCTAGCCCACGGTCGTTGGTATGAGAATAATGGCACTGCTGAGTTACGCCGCGCCTTTCGCTGGCTTGAATAACTTTGCATTTTATATTTCACGATTTTATGCTTACATAGGCTTTGAAGGTCAGAAAAATCCCGATCGCCAGCAGAACGAGTTCCAGCACTAACAGAGCCGTGGTATTCTGAGCACCCTGCTGGTACAACCCTGTCGCAAACATCCGAAACAGTCCACCGAAAATGGCAAACCAACCTATCAGCGTTACCAGAACTGTCCAGTCGCCCATCCAACGATTGTGAGCGCGGACGATCGCCAGACCAGCAACAAAGAGCAAGGTGCCTGAAAGGTAAATGACAGGGGCAATTTGGGTGTCATAGAGATGAGGCTGGATAAATTTGGATTCGGATATGGTCATGGCAATTAGAGTCGGGCCGACTAATCCGGCGATATGTTTTGAGTTTGTCACTTTAACTCCTTGTAGATCGGTCTACCGATAGATGGCATCATCGATTCGGCAAAGCCGAGGCTACGCCAACGTGGCTCGGAAGAATTCGCCCTCTGACTCAAATCGATTTGAGCCAAAGTACCATCCAACCCGTAAACGGGTTGGAATGGTGTAGCCGCCAAATGTACCCTCTTGCTCTAAAATTCCACCGAAGTCCACGTAATGGAACTCAGCACCTTCTGGGTTGCCCCAGCGTGGTAACTTGGTGGTCTTGAGGCGACCCGATCGATCCATAGTGAAATCGAGTTCGGCGCGGTCGCCCTGCACGACAAAACTGGAATGCAAATTGGAGTCTAGATCCGATAACTCTGTGCTTGTCCATGAAACATCATCGCCATAGAATACAGACGGCAACCACACTGACTCTGTTTGGAGGCGACCGATCGCAGACCGCGTAAGATCGGTACCACTCGCCGTCATCACAGGGAATAATCCGAGCAACTTCCACTGCATCCCACCGATGCCATCGATGATGCAATCCGATCCGACAATTGGCAAGAAGCCATTCATCCAGGCTGTAGCACTCCAAATCAGTCCATGCTCCCAGCAAATGACTTGCTCGGCTGTAAATGGAATCCAGTTTTTTAGTTTAATTTCGCCGTGCATTTTCAAACGCACCGCAGAGGCGATCTTTGTTCCGGGTGCAATTGCATGTTCGAGATACCGTTTTGCTAGTTCTGGCAAGTGAGCGAGTTTATCTGGGCTGAATACCAGCTCGGTAGGTGTTGCCGAATCCCAGAGTGCATTGAGAGAAATTAATTTAGTCATGATTAGCTCCAGTGTTTCGATGATATTTTTGGTGAATTTATAATGTTTGTGCTGTTTTCAGTGTTAAATTGTGCTGAACGATTATCGTTCCGATAGGCTTCGCCAACGCAGCGGTTCCCATCGTTGCCGCTACGAGCAATCCGAAATCTTCTTTGACTCCAAAGCTCAGAGCCGCTGAAGTTCCGACGATCGACCATAGAACTGGAATAATCAATAAATTCAATGAGATTTTCCTGTCAGCCCACAGGAGCAAACCAAATGTGAAAATAGTTGTCGGGCAAGGTGTCCCAAACGTAGGTGTTGACGGGAAGATTCGCCCCAGTGCATAGCCGATTAATGGATAAATCACCAGCGCATAAGCAATAAATACCGCG
>NZ_JANPLS010000142.1:0-2895 GCF_031422475.1 Chamaesiphon sp. VAR_48_metabat_403 | reverse complement strand
ATGAATTGCCCCTACCTGGGAGATTGCTATTGCTAGGCTGAAGGAAAATCTCGATCTTATTTAATCCTTATTCCTTAGTGTTTGAAGTTAGATGATTGTTCGCGGCGCGAACTCCGAACTCCGAACTCCCCGCTCCCCGCTCCCCCCTCATTGTAAATTTTTCTTTACTTTATGAGGAAAAATGGACAGATCTCGACCGGGATAATGAGATGATATAGGTAATATAAGATAGCTGTGGCTTGAGTCTTGAGTTTAGCTGTATTGTGTAATTATCATTTAATCTAAGTTATCTTTTTTGAGGGAGAACCATGTTCAAGCGATTCCTGTTGCTGGCTGTGGCAACCATATTGTTTGCATTCCAAACCTTAGTTACCAGTGCTAACGCCATCGAACTCGATGCGGCGACGCGCACAGTCAAATTGAATGCACAGGGTGAAACTGCCACCCTCAATCTCAAACAAGTCAGTCAAGGTAGACAACTATTTGCTTCGACTTGCGCTCAATGTCATGCTGGTGGTGTCACTAAAACTGACTTTAACGTAGGTTTGAGTCCAGTCGATTTATCTGGTGCGACACCCGCACGCGATAACATCGTGGCACTGGTAGACTACATGCATCACCCAACTACCTACGATGGTGAAACTCCAATTGCGGAGTTACACCCCAGTATGGATAGTGCAGATATCTTCACCGAAATGAAGAATCTCTCTGAGAATGACATGTATGCTATTGCCGGACATATCTTGATGCAGCCCAAGATCGTGGGCGAGCAGTGGGGCGGCGGTAAAACAGTCAGATAAGCGGCTAATGTGGGTATTGCCGTTGGGAGTGACGATCGAGAAATTAGCAAACATGCCATGTCGATCGTCAGTGCATACTTCGACCTCAAACCTTTGGCACTGCCTAAGTTCGAGATTGTCGCAGTATGCAACAATCCACTGGCTAGAACCCTAAATTGTTAAAGTTTCAATACAGATAGGTAGTTATACCGATCGCGATCCAAGCAGATTGGATACAATAGGTGGTTGGTAGTTTATGTTTCTTAATTTTAGATAAGAGGAAAACCGTTTTGAAAAAGCTGATTTCGATCTTCGCAGTAGCGATCGCCTTATTCACAGTCACATTTAGTAGTCCTGCGTTTGCTGCTGAGGTAGCTAACGGTGCCAAAATCTTCAGTGCCAACTGTGCAGCTTGTCATGCTGGTGGCAACAATGTCATCATGGCAAACAAGAATCTCAAAAAAGAAGCTTTGGCAGAATACGGGATGAACTCAGTGGCAGCGATTACCACCCAAGTAACTAAGGGTAAAAACGCCATGCCTGCTTTTGGTGGTAGACTCAGTGCCGCTCAAATCGAAGATGTTGCTACCTACGTTCTAGCTCAATCGGAAAAAGGTTGGTAGTACTTGCGGCGATTTCTGTGCCCGACTGAAGATCCAGTCAGGTAAGTTAATCAACCATAGTGGCTGGTAATTGCTGAAGGTCGATCGAGAAGTTGCTTATATGCTAAGTTATTCTCTATCACAGATCGGCGATCGCCAGCCACTAGCTTTTTAGGGAATAGGGAATAGGGGATAGGAGATGAAAAAATATAGATGCTAGTACTGGGCGGCACAAATTAGGATACATTGTCTACCCCTATTCCCTATTCTCTATCCCCTATTCCTTTCCCATGCTAGATATTAACAAAGTTGCCAAACAATTACCTGGCATCGGGCAACATTTGGTTCGAGAAAATACCGCCAACCAGCACCGCTTACAATTGGCGACAGCTTCGCTCAGACAAGCGATCTCACGGCAACCAGAGCTAGCCGCAATCCACCAACAGTGGGGCAATCGACTGTTTTTTAATACGTCGATTCCTGTCGAACCGCTCGATACCCGCATCGATATTGCCGCACCGCCAGATCGACAAACCGTACTCGCCACAGATGGCTCTCAAATCGCGCCCAGTCATCATGAAATTGCCTACTGCTACCTAATCAACGTCGGTAGGGTGATGATTCATTACGGCCAAAATTTGCACCCCCTCCTTGACAGTATTCCCGAAGTTTTTTACCAGCAAGAAGATTTATATATCTCCCGTCAGTGGGGAATTAGCACCGAAGAATGGTTGGGTTATCGGCGGGCGGTATCGGAGGCGACAGTCCTGGCAGAATTGGGCTGTAACTGGGTCGATCCGCCGTTTGGGTTTGATGATAAAGTAGATCCAAATTCACCCCCCTCACAGCCGCGCGTACCCACCTTAGCGATGGTCGATGGTTCGCTAGTCTACTGGTTTTTAGAACAGTTACCCACCGATGCGCGCGAACAGATTCTCAATCCGATTTTAGCAGCATGGGAAGAGTTGCGGCTAGCGGGGATTCCGATCGTCGGTTATCTCAGTGCTTCTCGGAGCATCGATAATCTCAATCTATTGCGACTATTAACTTGCCCCCACGATGTCCCCGATTGTCCCCTCCACTGTGGCGATGCTACAAAACTCCCTTGTCAGCAATTTGAAGGCTTGCGGGATACGACGTTGTGGAATACCCAGCTAGCTCCAGGACAAAGAAGCTGCTGGTGGAAGAGTACTGCCAAGATTTTGGATTATTACGATGAGGCTCACAAAACTTATTTCTGTTATCTCAATGTTGGCACCGAGATCGCCCGCATTGAAGTTCCTGCCTGGGTAGCTCAAGATGAAGATCTGGCAGATGTGACTTTGAGCATGATTATTTCGCAAGTCAATAAGGGTTATGGCTATCCTGTGGCTCTAGCAGAATCACACAATCAAGCTGTAGTCAGAGGTGCAGATCGATCGAGCTTCTTTGCCCTCCTCGAACGCGAACTAATCAAAACTGGGATCAAAAATGTCGGCACATCCTATAAGGAAACCAGAAAGCGGGGAAGCGTG
>NZ_JANPLS010000141.1:0-7462 GCF_031422475.1 Chamaesiphon sp. VAR_48_metabat_403 | reverse complement strand
ATTAATTGTGCGTCAAAGCTATGGATTCAAGAACTTTAGTCTCATGAGAGAAAAACTATTAGCTTGCTTATTAAAGTAATCTCCGCTTCGCTCCGATTGCTTTAATAAGTTTAAATTATAACCTTAACTACGAGAGAGCCGTATATTTATTCTACTAATTTTGCCAACAAGGGTAAATCGACACAGCCAGAACCGTAAGTATTGCCGCGAATAACTTGACAAGGACGATCGGGTTCGCCAAGATCGGATAATACTAGTTTGGCGCGATCGAAATTATGGTCTTGCGTGTAATCATTAATTGTCACGATCGTTTCAATGCCAGCATCCATCGCTGAAATTAGTCCATTTTCAGAATCTTCAAATGCTAGACAAGCTGAAGCGGGTAATTTCATTTGCTCCAGTACGTAATCGTAAATATCTGAGGCGGGTTTTTTCTTAGGAACGATATCGCCAGCAGCAATGACTTCAAACCAGTTAGCGTCAATATTTCCGGTTAATAATGCGAAGACATTTGCAGGCGTGGTAGTAGTAGAAATCGCCAGTCGTAAATTAGCAGCACGCGCTTCATCTAATAGTCGTTTGACTCCCGGACGTAATGGAATTCTCCCATCAGCTAATAGTTGAGCGTAATACTGGTTTTTTGCTTTGTGGAGATCGGCAATGGTACTGTCTGCCATTTGGATTTCGGGACGGTAAGTATCTAAATAAAAGCGCATCCGCTCTTTCCCGCCTGTTACCGCTAATAAATTCCCGTATAGTTCGATCGACCAATCCCAGTCTAATCCAGCATGAGCAAATGCTTGGTTAAATGCCACTCGATGTCCATCGCGTTCGGTATCGGCTAAAGTCCCATCGACATCAAAAATTAGTGCTTGTAACGCGCTCATCCCCACAGTTTCCCTATTTTATTAAGTGAATCTCCAACTTTAGTGATGTTATCACGATGAGAGATGGGAGTAAGAAGTAAGAAGTAAGCTTATCTCCCCGTCTCCCCGTCTCCCTGTCCCTAGTTACTAATATCTAATTTGAGCTGATACCGATCGACTGCAAACCTCTATAATATTAGATAGAGTTATCTATCGCAGATGTGGATGCTCCGCCATTCGTGGCAGCAAAGAGTAATTAGTACAAGTTCATTTCAGAGCGCGATTGTAAGTAGAGAATATGGCACAACTCGAAACTAGAACCGAACCGATGGTGCTGAATATGGGGCCGCACCACCCATCAATGCACGGGGTGATGCGGTTGATTGTCACTCTCGACGGTGAAGATGTCGTCGATTGTGAACCCGTCATTGGCTATCTGCATCGCGGTATGGAAAAAATCGCCGAAAACCGTACCAACCTGATGTTCGTGCCTTACGTCAGCCGCTGGGACTACGCAGCGGGGATGTTTAACGAAGCGATTACTGTTAATGCGGTCGAAAAATTGGCGAATATTGCGGTTCCCAAACGTGCCAGCCATATTCGCGTTATTATGCTAGAACTCAATCGCATCGCTAACCATCTGCTCTGGCTCGGCCCATTTATGGCAGATGTCGGCGCGCAGACTCCATTCTTCTACATCTTCCGCGAACGGGAGCTGATTTACGATCTGTGGGAAGCCGCGACAGGCTATCGGATGGTGAATAATAACTATTTCCGGATCGGTGGGGTGGCTGTCGATTTACCTTATGGTTGGATCGATAAATGTCTGGACTTCTGCGACTACTTTATGCCCAAAGTGGATGAGTACGAGAAGTTAATTACCAATAATCCCATCTTCCGCCGTCGGGTAGAAGGAGTCGGTACGATTAGCCGCGATGAGGCAATTAACTGGGGTTTGTCCGGCCCGATGTTGCGCGGTTCTGGCGTAAAGTGGGATCTGCGAAAGGTCGATAAGTATGAGTGCTACGACGATTTCGATTGGGATGTCCATTATGAGACTGCTGGCGACTGTCTGGCACGCTATTTCGTGCGGATTCGCGAGATGCGAGAGTCGGTGAAAATTCTTCGCCAAGCTATTGCTGCTTTACCTGGTGGTGCCTACGAAAATCTCGAAGCCAAACGTCTGGCTGCTGGGCCAAAATCTGAGTGGGATGGGATGGACTATCAATATATCAGTAAGAAAGTCGCACCCACATTTAAGATTCCTAAAGGCGAACATTACGTACGGGTAGAAAGTGGTAAAGGCGAATTAGGCATCTTTATTATCGGTGAAGATAATATCTTCCCCTGGCGGTGGAAAATTCGCGCTGCTGATTTTAATAATGTCCAAATTATCCCCCATCTCTTACGCGGTGTAAAAGTTGCGGATATCGTGACAATTCTGGGTAGTGTCGATATTATTATGGGTTCTGTCGATCGATAATAAGTCATACAAGTTATGTTAGCGATCGAGCTGGAATTAGTTTCAGATCGATCGCGAGTTCTAAGCTTAACCAGCATGAAGAGCTAATTATGCAAACCACAATTGAATACGAGCAAATTATCCTCAGTAAGTTAAGACAACTATCACCCACCCAACAGCAAGAAGTCTTAAATTTTACTGAATTTCTCTGACAGAAATCTACTTCAGAAACAGCATCGGCATTATTCCTACAACAACTTGCCCAGCTTCCAATTGCCGAGCGGCATCAATATCTCAAAGCATCTATCGCTGCGACTGCTAATGATTTTTTGACAGATCTAGAGCTGACAGAATTCTCTATTTTAGATAGCGAAGATTGGGAGTGGAGAAACTCAACTTTCAACTAACTTAATGCTACCTACCGTTATTTTACCTGGCTATCTCGAAAGTGCTGATGTTTATCTACCCCTACAACAAGCGTTAACCGCACTCGGTACGCCGACGACAACAGTACCGCTCTGCAAACGCGATTGGCTCCCCACGCTTGGCGGTCGCTCGATGGTACCAATTTTACGACAACTAGATCGCACTATTAATGAAGCTTTAACTAATAATCAAGCCACCCAAATTAATTTAATCGGACATTCCGCAGGCGGTTGGATTAGTCGAATTTATTTAGGCGAAATTCCGTATACAATTCATGGCGATGTTACGGAATCGGCAAAATTATGGGATGCCAGATCTAAAATTGCCACTCTAATTACGCTCGGTACGCCACATATTAGCGGCGAACGCTGGACGCGAAAAAATCTCGATTTTGTTAACGATAATTATCCTGGGGCGATGTATTCAGATTTGGAATATATTTGCGTTGCAGGTAAATCGATCTATGGCGAAAAAAAGCGCGGTCAGTGGTTGGCTTATAGTAGCTATCAACAGACTTGTGGCATCGGCAATACTTGGGGTGATGGCATTACACCCATCGAAGCGGCACATTTAGCAGGTGCGACAAATATTACGATCGAAGGGGTAAAACATTCGCCCCGTACTGCGGGAATTTGGTATGGTTCGCCAGAGGTGCGATCGCAATGGATTGAATATTTAAAATAGTACTATCATTAAATACTAGTAACTGCACCCATAAGCTGGCACACTGTCTCAACAACGATCGTCAGATGTGAGTTAAGCTAGGGGCAACCATCATCGATTTCACCGATCGGGTGAGTTGATGGGTATAATTACCATCTAAGATTGAATTGAGGATACCCGATCGTGACAAACAAAGTTGAGCATCAATCGCTACATCATGTCGTAATTATTGGTGGTGGTTTTGGTGGACTTCACGCCGCGCTGTCGCTAGGGAAAGCGAACGTCCAAGTAACACTAATCGACAAACGTAATTTTCACCTGTTCCAACCACTGCTTTATCAAGTAGCCACGGGTGGTTTGTCCCCTGCGGATATTTCCTCACCATTACGATCGATCCTCAATAAGCAACAAAATACTAAGGTAATTATGGGCGAGGTGAGAGATATCGATCCTCACCAGCAGAAAGTTTTTTTGAATAAGGGCGAGATAAATTACGACACCCTGATTGTGGCAACAGGTGTCAGCCATCACTATTTTGGGAACGAGCAATGGGCACCTGCGGCTCCCGGCTTAAAAACTGTTGAAGATGCACTAGAAATGCGTCGCCGGATTTTTATGGCGTTTGAAGCCGCCGAGAAAGAAACCGATATTGAAAAACGCCGCGCATGGCTGACCTTTGCGATCGTCGGTGGCGGCCCAACTGGAGTAGAATTAGCTGGGGCGATCGCTGAACTAGCATATAGTACTCTTAAAAAAGACTTTCGCAATATCGATACTGCCGAAGCTAAAATCATTCTCGTTGAAGGGATGGATCGAGTTTTGCCACCTTATCCACCAGAACTATCTGCCAAAGCCGAAGCATCGCTGGTTAAATTGGGCGTGAAGGTGCAGACAAAGGCATTGGTGACAAATATCGAAGATAACGTCGTTACCATCCGTCAGGGCGAGAAGATCGAGCGAGTAGAGGCTCGAACGGTGTTGTGGGCGGCGGGCGTTAAAGCTTCGGCGATGGGTAAAATATTAGCCGAACATACCGGAGTCGAACTCGATCGAGTCGGGCGAGTGATGGTACAGTCGGATTTAAGTATTAAAGACTATCCTCAAGTGTTTGTCATTGGCGATTTGGCAAACTTTACCAAGCCAGATGGCAAACCGCTAGCGGGAGTCGCACCAGTGGCGACTCAAGAAGGTAAGTATGTAGCAGATTTAATCGAGCGGCGACTCGTTGGGGAAAGTTTGCCAGCTTTTGAATATTATGATGCGGGTAGTTTATCGGTAATCGGCCGACATTCGGCAGTAGCTGATTTTGGTAAGGTGAAAATGTCAGGATTTTTTGCCTGGTTGATTTGGGTATTCGTTCATATTTATTATCTAATTGAATTCGATAGTAAATTGGTGGTATTCATTCAGTGGGCTTGGAGTTATTTCACGCGCAAACGCGGTGCGAGACTGATTACAGGTGATGAATCGCTCGGACAAATCGGCGTTGACGATCGCGGTGATTATTTTGTGTCGCCGAATGTTAAAGTTAGCATTAAAGCTTAGGAGCGGGGAGCTTTTGGTACCCGAAAATTCAGGGTAGGGGTAATTCATGAATTACCCCTACCCTGAATTTTTGACTCAACCACGCGAAAAACTGTCACATAGTAAAAATTCTCATGCCCGATCGTCGTTATACTATTTTCAAATCATTAGTTAGATCGCGCTTATGAAAACTTGGCTGGCTACGTGTGGCATCATCGCACCATTAGTTATTGTTTTACCTGCGACGGCAATCTCGCCTACAGAAGTATCGAGAATTGCCAAAAGTGTGACTGTTTCGATTAAAACGCCCGACGATCGCGGATCTGGCTCGATTATCGCCCGTACTGGTAATACATATACCGTTTTAACCGCCGCTCATGTAGTTAAAAAGACCGACGAAAAATATACGATCGAATTAAATGACGGTCAAAAATATACTGTTAGCGAGCGACAATTAGCACCGAATGGTAATCTCGATTTAGCAATCGTTAAATTTCAAAGCAATCGCACATATCCGATCGTTAAAATTGGAGATTCTAATAATGCGATCGAGGGAAGTCTGGCTTATGTATCCGGGTTTCCAGTCGCAACGGCAGCAATTACCCAGTCGGTTTATACCTTCAGCGATGGCAAAATTACCGCTAATAGCTCTCAACCTTTCGAGAAGGGGTATTCGATCGTCTATAGCTGTAATACCCTGCCAGGGATGAGCGGGGGGCCAGTTTTAAACGAGCGCGGCGAACTAATTGCCATCCACGGTAGGGGCGACGTGAGAGAGAGTAACAAACCATCGGATATTAATGCCAATGTGTTGGTAAAAACCGGATTTAACCTGGGCATTCCCGTTAATTCCTTTCTCAAACTTGCCAGCCAAATGGGGGTACAACTCGGCTCGACTGCACCAGTAATTGCCACTCAGCCTCGCACGACTACCGCCGATGATTTCTTTGTCACCGCTGCCACCAAATTTCGTCAGGGCGACTATCCCGGCGCGATTTCGGGGTTCGATCGGGCGATCGCTGCCAAGCCGAAATATACTGCTGCTTACATTGCCAGAGCAGAAGCAAATCTGTATCTAAGTAATGATACAGAGGTGGTTCGCGATGCCAATCTTGCGTTGAAATTAAATCCCAAATCCGCTGATGCTTATGCGCTCAGAGGCGTTGGCAGGACTACGCTCGGTGATTCCAAAGGAGCCTTTGCCGATTTCGATCGGGCGATTGCGCTCAATCCCCGTAGTGCCCGCAGCTACCTTTATCGCGGCTATGTAGAGGTACAATATGCCGATCCAAATAAGGCAATCCAATCGATTAACCAAGCACTAGCAATCGATCCAAATCTTGGTGATGGTTATAGTGTGCGAGCAGTAGCTAAATATCTGATCGGCGATCCTCAAGGTGCTGACTCAGACTTCAACCGCGCCATTCAAATCAATGCCAATAGTTTCCTCGCTTACGCTTACCGAGGATTCATCCGAGTAAGTGCTGGCAACAAAGAAGCTGGATTTGCCGATTCCGCTAGAGCCATTGCCATCAGTCCCAAAAATCCGATCGGCTATGGTATGCGGGGAGTAGCTTATCTTTCTATCGGAGACTATGCGCGGGCGATCTCCGAATTCAACCGCGCCATCGAAATCAAGCCCAACGACGATCTGAATTACGCTCGTCGCGGTATTGCTTACATGCAACAGAAAAACTTTCAACAAGGTTTAGCTGATGTGGAAAAAGCACTCCAAATCAATCCTAACAGTGAAACTGGTTATCAAGGACGTGCTATTTACTATGTCAGCAAACAACAGTTCCAACGATCGCTTGCCGATGCCAATCGGGCAATCGCCCTTAATCCCGTATCTCCCGATTCACAACTACTCCGAGGCGTATCGTACATCGGATTGAAGAATCGCGCTCAAGCTAAAACTGCACTCCAGCAAGCTGCCGCACTTTACCAAAAACGCGGCAATACCAAGGACTATCAAGAGGTGATGACAATCTTGAAAGCGATCCAGTAAGGGTGGGAACTCATCCTTGCAAACACCTAGCCGTCTCAAAATTGTTACAGTAAGTAAAGCAGCTTTATGTCGATCGCTAATTACCCTAACACTTATGACTTCAGTACCGCGTATCTGTATCCTCGGTGGGGGATTTGGTGGTTTGTATACCGCCCTCAGATTGAATCAACTAGCTTGGGAACCAGGGCAAAAGCCCGCAATTACCCTGATCGATCGTCAACCTAATTTTGTATTTACGCCTCTGCTCTACGAGTTAATTACCGGGGAAATGCAGGGCTGGGAAATCGCGCCACCCTTTGCCGAACTGTTAAAAGGGACGGATATTCGGTTCGTTCAAGGATCTGTCGATTGGGTCGATAAAGCCCAAAGTTCGGTGACTTTAGAAGATGGTACGGAAATTGAGTACGATCGATTGGTATTGGCTTTAGGTTGCGAAACTCCATCTGAGAGCGTGTCTGGAGTCAAAGAACACACAATCGCCTTTCGATCGCTTCAGGATGCCTACAAACTCGA
>NZ_JANPLS010000140.1:0-3777 GCF_031422475.1 Chamaesiphon sp. VAR_48_metabat_403 | reverse complement strand
AGATTCTAGGGTGTTAATCCCCACCGAAGACTTCGATATTACTAAATGCGGCGACGGGCGCGCCGTGCCCTACCCAGACGATTTGATTGGGTTCGCCTTTACCGCAGAAGGGAGAACCGTACATTTCCCAGGTATTAGCATTACCGATTTGGGCGAGATTGCCCCAAAATTGAGGCGTGATGCCCCGATAATTAGGGTTGCGGACTGTTTGAGTCAATTTGCCATTTTCGATGAGCTGGGCGTATTCACAGCTAAACTGGAATTTATGACGGCGATCGTCGATCGACCAAGAACGATTGGATTCCATATAAATCCCCCGCTCGATGCCACCGATAATGTCGTCGAAGCTCTTATCCCCAGGTTCGAGGTTGATATTTGCCATCCGATCGATCGGCGGACGATTCCAGCTACAAGCGCGGCTGCAAGCGACTCCTGGTAGATCCAATCGCGCCTGACTTTCTAAGCTGCCTAAGCCGCGTTCTAAAATGCCATCGCGGATGATATATTCTCGTGTGGCGGTAGCTCCAGAGTCATCGAAGCTATAGCTGGCGAATTCCCCCGCAACGGTAGGATCGAAGGTAATATTCATCAGCGGCGAACCGTAGACGAGGTTGCCAAAATCTGCTGGTTTGACGAAACTTCCACCTGCATAATTGCGCTCGTCGCCCAAAATTCGGTCTAATTCGAGCGGATGTCCGACACTTTCATGGATTTGCAAGAGTAGTTGATCTGGTGCGAGGACGAGATTGGTGGTTTCTGTCGGACATTCCATCGCTGTCAGCAGTTCTACCGCCTGTTCGCCCACCTGTCGCACCCGCGCCCATAAGTCAGGCGTGAGAAAATATTCCATCCCCCCCTGATAGCACCGCGCCAGTCCCCCCCGATCGCTCCGATGTTGGATAATAGCTCCATCCTGTGCGGTAGCTGCATAATCTGTCGTCATCAGCAAAAATTTCTGATAGACATCGGAACCATTACTACTCACAAACCAGGTTTCGATTTCGCGGGTAATCATCGTGGCACTAGTTTGAACGATTTTTTCATCCACTTTAAGCGCATGACAAATCTTGCTCAGTTGTTCGCTAATTTCGCCAGGAGTGAGGCTATTAAATGGTTGGAGGGTCGGGGAAACATATTGCCCGACTACCTTGGGTCGCTGGGCGGTAGTGACGGAGTAAATTCGATAGGCACTAGCCGCGATCGCTTGCTGATAAGCTGTATTAGCAGCAGCTTGAATCCCCGCGCGAGTAACAATATTCGTCGCACTATAGCCAATTTGTCCATCGACTAATACTTCGACCATCACACCTTCACTAATGGTCGTACCATTATTTTGCGGCATTCCGTCCCGTGCCGATCGCCCGATCGACACTTCCCGCATTTTTCGCAAACCCACCCAATCTACAGGTAAATCGATGCAATCGAGTAAGTCACTGAGTCGAGCGGTTGGGGTGGTAATCATTTGGGGAGTGGGGGGGAGGAGTAAGGAGTAAGAAGTAAGAAGTAAGGAGTAAGAAGTAAGAAAAATCCCCTCCCTGGAGGGGTGCCCGTAGGGCGGGGTGGGTAGATCTTCGCTAAAACCGAAAGCCTAACACCTAATACCTAAAGCCTAATACCTAATTCCCGGACGACGATGATAGTACCGATATTCTAAATAATCTCGAACGATTTGCCCATGATCGAAACACAAATCGGTAGGGATTTCCCAGGGTGCAAAAATGCCGACGCTTTTGGCATCATCTTGCGCGATCGGCACTCCGGTGGCAGTAGCAATATATACGATACTAATTGTATGCTGCCTGGGATCGCGATCGGGAGCGGAGTAAACGTGAAACTGTTCGAGTAGTTGCACGTCTAGCCCGATTTCTTCTTTGGCTTCGCGGACTGCGGCTGTTTCTAACGATTCCCCATAATCTACAAACCCGCCTGGTAATGCCCAGCCATGCGGCGGATTCAGCCGTTCGATGAGGATAATCGGGCGGTGGGGTTTATCGATTAGTTCGATAATGATATCTACAGTCGGGGTGGGATTGCGGTAAGCCATGTTAGCGAAAAGGGATTATTAATTGATTCTTTGTTTTTTGGAGCTTGTCGATTTAGCTGTATTTTGAGAAGTATTTAATGTTTTAGTTTGTAAATATTCAAATCACAACGCCGAAGATGTGGATGAGTTATGTTTGCTAGTAATCACCCTGTTTTTCGTCGATAAACAGTCAGCAAAAGTCACACAAACATGTCCCAAACCATTTATGCTCCTGTTAAAGATTCAATAACTAGCGATATTATCTCCTCTGCCAACCTAAAATACAAGCAAGGGGATTATCTCGGATCGCTCACAGAATATACCGAAGCAATCCACATCGATCCTACCAATGCGCTGGCTTTTTGTTGTCGTGGAGTTGCCTATTATCGATTGGGTGATGAAGAGAATGCCAAGATCGATTATAACCGATCGATCGAACTCGATCCGACGCTGGCAGTCGCTTACTACCGACGGGGGTTTTTACGCTATGTGGCTAAAGAGTATGTGATGGCGATTGCTGATTATAATAAATCGATCGAACTAAATCCTGATTTTGCCCTGGCTTATTCCAATCGCGGCTATGTTTACCGCGACTTATATGGCGAACAGGAAGCGGCGATCGACTGGCGATTTGCTGCTAAATTATTTAAAGAGCAAGGTAATATCAAAAAGTATCAAAGTACGATGAAAGTACTCAATAAAATTATCGATACTGGTAGTTGGGGTTCTGGAATGTTATAACCGCGTATTTTATAATTCTACTTGTCCGATTAAGTAGATAGGCGTAGCTAAATATCAAATATCGCGTAGGGTGGGCATCTCCCACCAGCTAGGT
The DNA here is from genome assembly GCF_031422475.1 of Chamaesiphon sp. VAR_48_metabat_403. Taxonomy (NCBI): domain Bacteria; kingdom Bacillati; phylum Cyanobacteriota; class Cyanophyceae; order Gomontiellales; family Chamaesiphonaceae; genus Chamaesiphon; species Chamaesiphon sp. VAR_48_metabat_403. Next base: position 919 of record NZ_JANPLS010000140.1, on the reverse strand, counting down.
TTCAGGCATAATCTATTTTATAAATAATTGCACCTACCTACTTATTAGATCGAGATCCTATTTCAATTTATTTTAATTCCCGACTTCATCTGAAGTCGGGAATTAACGTTGGAGTATTATTGGGCAACAATCGATTTATATAGTGTCTCGTATTCGATTGCCGATTTATCCCAACTGAAATCACTTTCCATCCCTCGTTGTTGGAGGGCTTGCCATTGGGGTTTATAATTAAAGCTTTCCCAAGCGCGTACCATACAGGTATAGAGATCTAGAGCTTCATAACGATCGAAGCAATATCCGGTACCTTTTTTATGCTGCGGATCGTGGTGAGTTACCGTATCGACCAAACCGCCAGTCCGACGCACGATTGGTACGCAACCATAGCGCATGGCTAACATCTGCGAGATGCCACAAGGCTCGAAGCGACTCGGCATCAGAAAAGCATCAGAACCCGCATAGATTCGGCGCGATAATGACTCATTATACAGTAAATAAGTCGCCATCCGACCGGGATATCGCGAAGCTAGTTGCCATAATTGCGTCTCATAATTGCGATCGCCAGTACCTAAGACGACAAACTGAGCGTCGGTATAAGCCAAAAACCGATCGAGTGTTTGCAGCATCAGATCTAAGCCTTTTTGCTCCACCAACCGCGATACCATCCCCACTAAGAAAGTATCGGGATTTATTGCCAAACCGACTTCTTGCTGGAGTGCGGCTTTATTAGCAATCCGATCTTCGATCGTTTTGGCAGTATAAGGTTTGGCTAAAGCTTTATCATTTGCCGGATCGTAAACTTCTGTGTCGATGCCATTGACAATTCCCGACAACCTGCCACTAATAAAAGATAGTAATCCCTCAATTGTCTCGCCATACTCGATCGTCTGAATTTGCGCTGCATAAGTCGGCGATACCGTAT
>NZ_JANPLS010000139.1:0-6575 GCF_031422475.1 Chamaesiphon sp. VAR_48_metabat_403 | reverse complement strand
TTGGGCTGAAAACCGCTCTCCGCAAGGTGCGATCTTTGGGTTTCGGCTGGCGGCGATCGTCGATCCGTTTTATTCTATGTTGTGAAAATGTCAGCCCTACATTTTGCCTCAAAACATCAGCAATGCTCATTTTAAAACTCTTGCAATATTTAAATGCGTTGAGATCTGTCAGGCTGTTGACGATAGAATGCGGATTACAGCAGTTTTATTTTTAAAAACCACCATCGGCTCCAATACTCAATTTCGATCGCGAGCATTGCTATCAAAATCTAGTGAATAACGATGGCGACAGATGAGTTTGCAGACTCGATCGATAACAACAATGTCCTAATCTAAAATCCAAAATGGGATCGCCAAATCGCCTCAAAATTTTATTAGTCGAAGATGACGAACTATTTAGATTGGGGCTGCAAGTACGATTGCAGCAAGAAACTGCAATTGAGGTACTAATAGAAGCCGAAGATGGTGAAACCGCCATCGATCTTGCCAAACAGCAGCCCTTCGATCTCGTCTTACTAGATATGGGTTTACCTGGATTGGGCGGGTTAGAAACCTGTCGCCAGCTCAAGCAAAATCACCCAAAATTGCCAATTTTGGTACTAACATCGCGCAACGATCGATCTCTAATTGCCCGCCTAGTGGCCGCAGGAGCGCAGGGTTATTGTCTCAAAGGGGTGGCAGCTACCACCCTGATTTTAGCCATGCGCTCGGTCATTGCTGGCGCATCCTGGTGGGATGCTACCGCTACCGCCGAAATTCAAAACCTATTTCAAAATCACCCGACAGATAATCTACCTACTCTCACTTTAAATCCGCTCACACCCCGCGAACAAGAAATTCTCAACCTCATTGCTACTTCCAAAACCGATCGCGAAATTGCTGAAATTCTCTACATTACCCCCGGTACCGTTCGCGTTCACGTCCATACGATCTTACACAAATTGAGCGCAACCGATCGCAAGCAAGCTGTATTGTTGGCGGTTAGGGGTAAGGAGTAATAGGCTGTTTGAAAAGTTATTTTTGACACTCATAGTTGGTATAAATCCCCCTTAAAAAGGGGGACTAAGATCCGGTCCCCCTTTTTAAGGGGGCTAGGGGGATTTTCTAGGGTTTGGGCGTAACAAATTTGACTTTTCAAACACCTTCTAAGGAGTAGGGAGTAAGTAAGGAGTTATGTTGAAGATCGATCGATATTAAATATATCTAATAGTTGCGATCGAGTTCTGCTGATACGGTGGGGTGCGAGTCGTTCGTGAAATAAAGTTTCATAGAAAAAACAAGCGACACCGTTAAATTGCCGATCGCGAATTGTTGCTACTTGAGTTTTAATAATCTCACTGGAAATCGATCGCGTTCTCAAGCCAGTCAAAATTCCGATCGAGGTGGGAATTTTAGTTTGAATAGCTCTAACTTCAGGCTTATCTAATTCTAGTTTAAAGGCATCGCTCCGATCGCGATATACTTGTAAAACCAATTCATCAATTAATCCTAATTCTTGCCACCGTTGCCAGTCAACTAAATAATGATTGCGGGAAAAAGCTAGTGGATTGGGTGAAATTGATACGATACAATCGGGGCGGATCGATTTGACAGAATTAACGATCTGTTGTAAGAGTGCTGTCAATTGTTCCGTACCCCATTGATGCCATCTTTTACGACCGAGATCGAACTTATGGCAATTATATTGTTGAAACAATTGTTGAGTATATCGATCGTAGCCCATTTCGGCAGGAAAACAAAAATGGTCGTCTAATTGAATCCCGGCAACTGGATATGTTTGAGCGACTTCCGTAATTAAATCTACCATAAATTTACGGACGCGATCGTGACAGGGATTCAACCAAGCATTAGGATCTAATTTACCGTTAGTATTTTGAGTTCGCTGCGGATTGCCTTGACGATCGAGAGTTAGTAAATCTGGATTATTTAAGGCGATCGCCGATTTAGGTGGTACCATTAATCCATATTCAAACCACGGAATCGTTCGGATATTTAAAGGTGCGGCTAATTCGATAATTTCTGCTAATAAATCTCGCCCAATAAAGGGACTATTTGGTAATAAACTCGCTCCGGTTAATTGCTGGGCAACTTTGCTCGGATATAAGGTATAACCGCGTTGCCAAACGACTGGATAAATTGTCTTAAAGCCTAAATCTGCCAGCCGTTGTAAGCCGATGGCTAACTGCTGGCGAGAGTTCATTACTTCACTATCGACATTAGTCAACCAAACAGCTTTCTTCACATCTTGCATTAAAACGAAGTTATTAGTGTCCTAGTGAATAGTGGATAGCGAAAAGTGCGTTATTGGGGCGTGAGAGCTTCTGTGGGCGAAGCTTTACCCGCTTGTGTTACGACAATCTCAAGACTTTCCTAAATGTACCCAGAGCGGATTGTAGTAGTACTGATGGGTATAATAAACTTAGCCATTTACCTACTACCATTTCAATTCTATGCTACAACAAGCCCAATATCCAATCCATATTACCTTTAAAATCTGGACTCTTTCCCCCAATCGAGTTTCGGTGACAGATAATCAAGGAAAGCTCTTATTCGTGATGCGTCAAAAAGCCTTCCGACTCAAAGAAGCGATCGTTATTTATGGTGACGAGCAACTCAAGCAGCCACTGTACGAAATTAAAGCCGATCGAATTATCGATTTTTCGGCGCGGTATAATTTTAACGATACTCAAGGAACGGATTTAGGGGGTATCAAAAGACAGGGAATGAAATCTCTTTGGAGTGCAAAATACGATATTTTCGATCGCTTATCTGCCACAACGCCGATGATGACAATTAAAGAAGACGATCCGTGGGTTAAAGTTTTCGACGCGCTATTTTCAGAAATTCCAATTGTGGGCATGTTTACAGGTTATGTTTTCAATCCTACTTATACACTCGCACGGACGAGTGGAGAAAATGTGATGAAACTATCAAAACTTCCCGGTTTTCTATCTAGAGAATTTACCATTCAAAAGGTCGATAGACTGGAAGATAGCGAAGAGCTACAAGCGATTCTCAGCATTCTGATGATGATTTTCCTCGAACGCAGTCGCGGTTAATAGGGAATAGGGAATAGGGAATAGGGAATAGGGAATAGGCTTTGGATTTTCCTCCTCCCCAACCTCCCCCCGTCCCCTCGTCCCCTCGTCCCCCCGTCCCCCCACTCCCATCTCCCTACCGCTAAGGTTTTGGGAAAGGGCGACTGACATTAACGGTAAAACTTTGAACCATTTTATCTAAAGCCGTTCTGAGTGGCTCGAATTGCTCGGTGGGAATGATATCTGTAAAAATAGATACACGGTTGCGATCGAGTCTGATAAAACTAGTCCCACTCATTGGCACCACTCGACCGTTACTTTCACTTTCATACCCCCAAGATACCCGCACGACTCCATTTTTGAGATCGTCAGGTTCGTTAATCGTCACATTTTTGAGGTTCTTTTTATAAACTTCATTAATCGTCTTCGTCATAAATCTGCCTAGAGATTCCGGCGTGTTGGTAATTTCTGAATCGGGAGTATTATCAAAAATATCGACTGAAACAACGGCATTACCAGTCCGATCTTGCCAGGTTACAATGACTTCATCAGTCTTGCTAGTATCTTTTCTGCGCCAACCCGCAGGCATAGAGACCGAGAAAATACTCTGCTTGTGAGTATAAGTTTTAAAATTATCGGCTTTGATAGGTTGAGTTTGGTAGTTTTGGTTGGTATCGTTCGATTGAGTCAACCTTTGACTGCTACCAGTCGATCGATTACACGTAGCAGCAAACGAACATGTTTGTGCCGCAAAACTTGGTGCCGATAGCAGTGGAGTACAAACAGAGATGAGACTAATTAAAGTAACGTGAAATTTCATCATAAAATTGACACTAGAGACTGAGGAAACCCAAAAAAATACTGTAATACTATCTTAACTGAGATTAATTTTTTGATAGTACTAACGTTATATGTCTAAACCACATCCCAGAAGTTCTGGGCTACCGACATCTGGCAGCACAATAAAATAGTAGCCACCAACTCGAAACTGTCGATTTGGGTAGCTACTGACTCCTAAGTAGATTTGATAGACTACTACAACCGCGATAATCGCTATTCCAGATCTTCGCGATGGGCGAGTATTAAAAATCCGATCGATCCCCACCGCTTCTAGGACAAAAGGGTAGCTAGTTTGGTATTCTGGATGCTATGTCGATCGAACTATCCCAATCTGTCTGAGGACAGACGCGGGTTGTATCGATAACACTATATAAAATAACTGTAAATTAAAAAATGACAGAGCTAGATCGGGAACCGCTATTATTACGCGCTGCTAAAGGTGCCACCCTCGATCGTCCGCCAGTGTGGATGATGCGCCAAGCCGGACGCTATATGAAAGTTTATCGCGACTTACGGGACAAATATCCTTCCTTCCGCGATCGCTCCGAAAAAGCCGAACTGGCGATCGAAATCTCCCTCCAACCTTGGCGCGCCTTTGCACCCGATGGCGTAATCATGTTCTCCGACATCCTCACGCCCTTACCGGGCTTGGGAATTCCCTTCGACATCATCGAAAGCAAAGGGCCGATTATCGAGCCAGCAATCCGCTCTCAGGCGCAAATCGACGCACTCCATCCCCTCAATCCTGAAGAGTCGCTGCCATTTATTAAAGAGATTTTGGGCACCTTACGCCGCGAAGTCGGGAATAAATCGACAGTCCTCGGCTTTGTGGGCGCACCCTGGACATTAGCAGCATACGCGATTGAAGGCAAAAGTTCTAAAGACTATGCCAACATTAAAGGGATGGCATTCCGCGAACCGCAGATGCTCCATAGTTTACTTACCAAAATCGCCGACGCAATTGCCGTCTACGTCCGCTATCAAATCGATTGTGGTGCCCAAGTCGTCCAAATGTTCGACTCTTGGGCGGGACAACTCAGCCCCCAAGATTACGAAACTTTCGCCCTTCCCTATCAGCAGCAGGTAGTCCGACAAGTTAAAGAAACTCACCCCGACACCCCCCTGATCTTGTATATCAGCGGTAGCTCCGGCGTATTAGAACTGATGGGTAAATCGGGCGTAGATATCGTCAGTCTCGATTGGACGGTAGATATGGCGGTGGGAAGACAGCGGATTGGGGCGCATTTAGGCGTACAAGGCAATATGGATCCCTGTGCATTATACGGTTCTAAAGATTTTATCCGCGATTGGATTATCGATACAGTTCGCAAGGCTGGTAAAACCGGACATATCATGAATTTGGGGCATGGTGTCTTACCAACCGTACCCGAAGAAAATGTCGCTCACTTCTTTGAAACTGCCAAGAATGTTGATAAGTTAATCTAACTCACATCTTGCCTCAAAACATAGTTACTAGTGTTTGGTGAATAGTGGATAGTGAATAGCAGGTAAACACTAAATATTCCCTCTAGTTGATTGAGACTAGGGGGAATATTGCTATGTAGCTACTCTCTGTGGCGAGAGGGTAGCATTGTATTCGCAGTAATAATTTAATAGTGCCAGTCAAAAGGCATAAATAGTGTATTAACTTTTTACGTAGAAAGATACAGAAGATATCCGAGCATTTCTGATTCAATCAAAGACATCAATCGTAAATATTGAGTGATGTTATCGATGAATTCAAAATTGATAGATGTGCCGAGTTTCCAGCGTACCCAGAGAGTCAAATTTGTCGGTGGTGAAGGAATTATCAGAAACCTTAAATTTGAAAATGGAACTTGGACGTATCTAGTCGAGATGGATTTAGGCCCAGCACCTAAATTTGGACGAGTGGGTGCAGAAACGATGGTATTGCTCGATTGGCTCGATCTGCGTGCAGTCTAAACTTACTTTACCCCCAACAGGTTTGATGGTTGCGTCGGCGATCGTCGCAATCTGGTTCGGCAGCCTGGGCTGGTTATTATCGATCGAGCAACTCACACCCTGGTGGATCGTACCAGCGGTATTGGGTCGCACCTTCATTCAGACGGGGCTATTTGTCGTCGCTCACGATGCCATTCACGGCTCGGTAGTCCCGAACGATGTCCGCAGCAATCATACCATCGGCAAGTTGGCATTGATGCTATACGCACTGTTACCATACCAGCTACTTGCTACCAATCACTGGCAGCACCATCGACAGCCCGGACAAGCAGGCGACCCCGATTTCCACGATGGCATTCATGACAATGTGGTGCTATGGTACCTCAAATTTATGAAAGGGTACCTCGATCGACGACAGCGGATCGTGCTGTTTTTTGGGATGAAGGCGATCTTCTTCACGCTGTATTTGGGTTTTCATGTTGCCGTTCCCAATTTGTTTTTGTTCTGGGTATTCCCGATCGTCTTGAGTTCGCTGCAATTATTTATATTTGGGACTTATTTACCGCACCGAGGCGCGGTGAGAGAAACCGATCCGCAGATCCGATCGACACATCGATCCACCCACAATGCGACTAGCAGTAATTATTCAACATTTTGGTCGTTTTTGACCTGCTATCACTTTGGCTATCACTGGGAACATCATGAGTATCCCTTGCTGGCATGGTATGAATTGCCATCCGCACGCCAAGCTATCGAGAAGTGAGCCAGTTTCCG
>NZ_JANPLS010000138.1:0-4488 GCF_031422475.1 Chamaesiphon sp. VAR_48_metabat_403 | reverse complement strand
ACGAGCGCAAATCGCTGCGGTTAAAAAAAGAACCTCTAATAGGAAGGGATTATCCGATCGATTTCTAAAACTCAAAAAATTAGAGTACTATTCAATTATAGTGGCGATCGCCGCTTTGTGTTTCCACTAATTTTTTGAAACGATCTAATCGAGATAGCTATGAACGATTCATTGCCGGATGTTTGGAATTGTCCCGAAGCATTTGAGTTTATTTGCACCAAGAAGTGGGCTAGTTTAGCTCCGACAGATCTGGAGAATATGCGTCATTGCGATGTATGTAACGAGCATGTTTATTGGAGTGCCAATCCTGAAGAATTTGTAGCCAATAGTAGCCAGGGGCGATGCGTTGCAGTACCGAGAACGGGGCTGCCATTAGATGGCCCAATCGGGGGGAGAGTTAGCCCTGAATATTATCGAAATCGAGTGGTGCATCAAGCCGAATATCAACTGTGGCGGAACGGTTGGCAGCAGGTTCTCGATCGCGATCCATTGTTTATTTTATTTTTAATTCGGAAAGGTTATCCCGATGCTTTGGCATTATATATCGAACTAGCTGCTAAGTTTCCAGAACGGCAGGAACTCGCAGATCGGGCGCATATCTTATTAGCAAAATCGGACGAGCGCGATAAGTTTGTCGAATATCTATTAACAATCGATCGAATTGACGAAGCGATCGCCATTACGAGATCTACTCAATATCCTTCAATCGCCGGGAAGATTATCAATATATTGTTGAGTATGAATCTAGTTGCCGAAGCTCGAAAACTCCTGCCGATGTTCGAGTATTATAGCGATGGATATTATCGATCGATCTGTGCGATCGCCGATAGAATGGCGGGTTTAGGACAAGCGAGTGCGGCGATCGAACTCTATGAAAATTATCTGGGTAATATTACCAAAAATTTTACAGATGTCGAAAGCAATATTAACAATCGGCTGTCAGATTTTCGATTGTTAGAAATATTTGGTAATTTGGTTGTCGATTTTCCTGCCGAGTCGGATTTTGTCGAAAATACCAATCGAATATTAGGTGACGATCCGCGCCGCAAAAAATTCGTACTGTATCTACTCAATGCCGGACAAATCGATCGCATGGTGGCGATCGCTGAAACCCTCAGTCACGATCCGCATTTGTTGATATATCTAGTGGGGAGATCGAGCGAAATAAATGAATTTGAGGCAGCTCAAAAAATTGTGGCAATGCAAGCATCCGGGCAGGCGCAGTTCGACGGTTTAAACTGGATCGTCAATCGGCTCCGATCTTTAGGGCAAAATAACAGAGCGATCGATATTTGCCAATGGTATCTAGATCGGATGCCGAACATTCCGGTCGAGCTGGAAGCTGAAGTTTTGCAGACCATCTCGAATTTGAGATCGCAGCTAGATCGCAGGTGAAAATTGTCAGTCTCCACCCACCCACCGCCTATATCCCCATGAAAATTCTCCTCTCCGCCTACTCTTGCGAACCCGGACAAGGTTCCGAACGCGCCGTCGGTTGGAACGTCGCGCGCGAAGTTGCCAAATATCATGAAGTCTGGGTATTGACTCGCCCCGATGAAAGTAAAGCGGCGATCGAAGCCGAACTGGCACTCAATCCAGTTCCCAATCTGCATTTCGTCTACTTTACCCTCCCCTTTTGGCAAGATAGTCTGCGCTGGGGACAGTCTGGCGCAATGCAGTTGCACTATTACTTCTGGCAAATGCAGGCATATCTAGTCGGCAAACAACTGCACCAAGAAATTGGCTTCGATGCGATCCATCATGTCACCTTCGTTCGTTACGCCTGTCCGAGTTTCCTGGCTCTGCTACCCGTGCCATTCGTGTGGGGGCCTGTGGGAGGTGGTGAATCTGCTCCTGGAGCATTTTGGGCAGACTTTAGCAGTAAAAATAAGCTGTACGAATTGGCGAGATTGGCATGGAGATCGATCGGGGAATTCGATCCCTTTACTCAGATCACTGCACGCCGTAGTGCGATCGCCTATGCTACTACCGAAGACACTGCTCGACGAGTCCGAAAACTTCACGCACCCCGCGTCGAAATAGCTTCAGCGATCGGTTTATTCGCCGAAGAAATCGATCTCCTCGCCCAGTGTCCGCAACCCGACGACTTCCAACCGCTGCGATTTATCAGCATTGCCCGTCTGCTGCACTGGAAAGGCATCCATTTAGGATTGCGCGCCTTTGCCCAGGCAAATCTGCCCACAGCCGAGTACTGGATCGTCGGGGATGGCCCCGAACTCGATCGGCTGCAAGACCTCGCCCGCGAGCTGGGGATTGCCAGTCAGGTCAAATTTTGGGGCTTAGTACCACGCGCAGAAGTGTTGACTAAATTAGGTCAATGCTCGGTGCTAGTACATCCCAGTCTGCACGATTCGGGCGCGGGAGTCTGTCTCGAAGCAATGGCAGCGGGCAGACCAGTTATCTGTCTAGATTTGGGCGGCCCTGCCGTTCAAGTTACGCCCGCAACTGGCATCGCCGTACCAGCTGAGCATCCCGAACGAGCGGCGAGTGGCTTATCATCCGCGATGGTGCGACTCGCCAGCGATAAACAGCTCCGATTTGACATGGGACGATCGGGACAGCACCGAGTGAGGGAATACTACAGTTGGGAAGTTAAGGGCAAACAGCTAGCCCAAATCTATCAAGAACTCGTTATCGATCCACCGTAAAACCATCAATAATTATGCACGTCCTGATCTCTGCATTACACAGACCTTGCAAGCCTACGGGTGTATGCCGACATGCCGCCAACCTCGCGCGCGCTCTGGCGGCATGTCCAGAGATTACTCAAGTCACGATTGCGATCGGCGCGTGGCAACAAGACTATTTTACCACCGTGTTCGATCTGCGATCGCCCAAAATTGTCGTTACTAGTGTCGATATTGCCAACAGCTCGGTGTCCAGAAATCTCTGGTTTTTGTGGGGACTGCCCAAACTCGCCCAGCAATTACGTCCCGATTTAGTACATCTATCATTTCCCTTACCCTTCGAGCGATCGCGATTTACCTGTCCTGTCGTCGCCACAATTCACGATCTTTATCCTTATGAATACCCCGAAAATTTTGGGAGAATTCAGGCAATTTGCAATCGCTGGTTATTGAGGAAATGCATTCAGCAAAGCGATGGCGTAAGCTGCGTATCTCAGACGACGATGAATCGGTTGGCGTATTTCTTGCCAAATCGTCCGGCAAGTCAGACCGCCGCTGTCGTTTATAATATTGTCGATTTCGATCGGATCGCACCAACCGTCCCCGATTTTTTCCGCGATCGAGAACGCGCACCATTTATCTTGAGTGTCGGGCAACATCGCAAAAATAAAAATCTCGATTTACTCATCGATGCCTATGAATTATTGTTAGATAAGCAACAAATCGATCCGAATATCGATCTGGTAATTGTTGGCAGTCACGGCCCTGAAACCGCCAATTTGCGCCAACAAATTCAAGATCTCCACCTCGAAACCAAAGTTCACCTCCTAAGCGCGATCGACGATCCGCAACTAATCTGGCTCTATCAACACAGCCAAGCCGTCATTCTTCCCTCCTCGATCGAAGGCTTCTGCTTGCCCCTAGCCGAGGCTCTCCACTTATCTTGTCAGGTGGTGTGTTCCGATATCCCGATCTTTAGAGAAATTGGCGCGGGTGCCTGTGGATATTTCGATTTTAATGGCGATCCAAGATCCAATCTCGCCCGATCGATCCACGACATCATCCATCACCCACCCGCAGCCACCACCGATCGATCTCCCTCCCCATTTTCCAGTACCGTCATCTCCCATCAATATTTACACTTCTACCAAAATATCCTCAAAACCACCCCTAAATCGCCAGTGTTAGTGTAGTTAGGCTTTAGGTTTTAGGCTTTAGGGCATAGGGCATAGGGCATAGATCTACCCACCCCGCCCTTTGGGCACCCCTCCAAGGAGGGGATTTTCTGCCCCAGTCTCCTAGTACCCCAGTCCCCCAGTCCCCCAGTCCCCCGTCCCCTCTCTCCGAACTCCGAACTCCCATCTCCCATCTAACCAATGCCCAAAGCGCGTAAAAAAGGTTTTTATAAAAATAGCACGCTCATCATGGCGGCATTTTCGATCGCCTTTTATTCGCGGGTAGTTTGCTCGATTACTCGATTACCATCAGCTCTCAATCATTTACACTTTGCGATCGTTCCATTAATTACCACCATTATCCTCACTACCGCTCGTCCGACAGATCCCCAGCAAATTAATACTGTCTGGATGTTATTGTGCGGACTATTGACCTTATTGGGCGTAACGATCGCCAGTGCGGCGATTAATAATGCGGGCATCATTAATATCATTTTTGATTTTTTGCTGCTGGGTGGGCCATTTATGCTGCTGATGGCGATCGTTTGCGTACCGATGTCCCCAGCCAGTTTTCACCGCTTCCGCAATTGGACGATCTCCGCTGGCTTTGCCAACATGGCACTGGCATTCATTCAATGGCCGTTGCTCAAATTTAATAAAATCTC
>NZ_JANPLS010000137.1:0-1526 GCF_031422475.1 Chamaesiphon sp. VAR_48_metabat_403 | reverse complement strand
CCAACAAACACATCTGGGTGTTGGGCGACTATTTCATGTTTGGCAAGGATTGGATCTGGAAAATCCTTGAGGTTAAAAGTGACGATAATTTTAGCATCTGCGCTAATGGCGGCAGCTAGAACGTGGCGATCGTCAGGATCGGGTAACTCTAGGGTGGGAATTAAATTCTCGAAATCTGTAACTAGAGAATCGGGCACATTCTGATTCATCAAGACTCTCAACCGTGCAAGTCTATCAGCTTTCAAGTCAGGACGTTTGATTAATAAATTTCGCGTCCATTCATCATGAATCAGCTCCGTCCATTTGGCGCGAAAAATTCCGGTTGTTGCCAATTGAACTAACAGATCGCGTAAAGGGGCAGGATATAGAACGCAGGCATCATAGACTACGGCGATATTAGCAGCCATCAGTCGTACAGTCCTAGCTCTTGAGAAATAGCTAGCATTTCATCTAACCCTTGCGCTGTAGCTAGATCGATCCGATTTTTATAAACCATCAGATCGTTGAAATTTATCCGGCGGTGTTTGCCAACTTTATGATGGGGGATTTCACCTAGTTCGATTTGTTTGATTAAGTATGGGCGGGAAACATTGAGTAGATCGGCGGCTTCTTGAGTAGTGAGTTCGGCATGAATCGGAATCAGGCTAACGGCATTGCCCTGAGCCATTTGGGTTAAAGCATCGACGAGTAAGCGGTATGCAGCAGCGGGGATGGTGGCTGAATGTTTATTACCGTCTGCTTCGACAATCTCAATCTGATGGACGTTGGGACTGAGATAGGTAGTCAGGATGCGGCTGCTCTCTTGGGAGAGTTTGGTGTCATCTTCACTAGGGATGTAGGCAGGGTAATTGAAGTTGCCCATAATTTAACCGTTGGCAATCCAACATTGGGGGACTGGTTAAATTTTAACGAATTATTCGCAATAATCGCAACGACATTACACATCTTATTTACTTGGACAGTTTGAAGTCCGATCGAGATTAGCTACACACTGCGTAGCATCTGATTGCTGGACACATCTAGGAAAAGTTGAGCTATGAAGGGGGATAGCAGGTAACAACTCGAATAAAGGAAAAATCAGGATCGTGAGATCTACCTGCGATCGAATCTTTGTTCTGTTACTTCTGGATGCGTAAATTAACCACCTTGCCATCGATCGTGAATTTACCGATATCTCTAGCAATCACATATTTCATCGCTCCGGTATCGCCCTGACAAATCCAGGCTGCCCAGAAATAGGGATGGCTGAATGGTTGGAAGGCATCATCGAGATCGTGGTTTTTACCATGTAATTCTGTCAGCGCGTCAATTCCAGCTCCATTGGGTATTCGATCGAGAGTCGCGACATCAATATCGCGGAGATATATTTGGGCTTCTTTAAGCGCGGCGGCTTTGCCCATGTACCGTTCTAAATTATCGAGGAAACGTTCGATCAAAATTACCGAGGCATAAACGGGGATTTCCCACAGGGTAGCAATGAGGGTTTTGGCTCCAGCGAGGGCAAAGGCACGACGTAACCCATAGAC
>NZ_JANPLS010000136.1:0-11100 GCF_031422475.1 Chamaesiphon sp. VAR_48_metabat_403 | reverse complement strand
GCATAGGAGCTTTTCCACCCTGAAGATCGAGTTCATTTTCAGATAAATCTTGCATGAAGCTATCTGAGTCGTTAAATAAATCGAAGCCAGTGATGTTGGCTAAGTCTATTAGTTTGATGTTTGCCATTTTAGTTAGTCCTTAAATGAACTTTTACTGTCTTTGCGATCGCCATTAATCTTAGACTATTCACAATCGTGTTCGAGCGATTATTTAAGTCCGATTACACCAGGTGTGTGTTTTCGTTGTTTCCGCTGTATCCGCCGCCGCCACCCCCGTATCCGCCACCGCCACCCCCACTGCCGCCACTGCCGCCACCGCCAAAAATACTTCCAACGCCATTAATAATACTTATAACACCAGTTACTATCTTAACTATCCCTTTAAAGATCTTACCGAGTCCACCGCCTTGTAAGTCTAGTTCTGCGTCAGATAGGTCGCGGATAAAGCTTCCTGAATCGCTATATACAGACAAATCTTTTACTGTGATGTTAGCCATTTAATTTTATTCCTGATAAACTAGTTTTATTTTCAATGGTAGCTCGAAACTTATGTCTCAATCCATTTCTAAATAATAGCCTCTTAAAATATTGGTGTCTATAATTACGCCTCTATTCGTTGGTAGTTAATCAATATAATTTTAATCCCTCGATCGACATAAATTATTAACTTTCTTAGATTACCGAACTGAATTTGGCTCGACCTACTATGACTTTGCTTGAAACGATTAACGATCGCAATCGATCGCGCTCCTTCTTTATTGTATTTATACTTAGACAATTACAATAGTTTTAATACTTTAAAAGCTTTGCTAATCTCCATTCTCTCAATCTCTAGTATAAAAAACTCACCTTTTATAATTTCCATAATTGGAATAAAAAGTGAGTCTTACAAATGTTCGTAACTTTTACTTTGTCTGGCTGGTAAATATACGATCTTTATTGGTTGTATTATTAGATATTAAACCTAATCAAGCAAGTTAATTCATGTGTGATTTACTTACAATAATTGCAAGCCTATCAGCAGGAAATCAAATAAATAAATCTCGATCGCACTATTACAACCTAGTAGGAATCTTTTGGACGGGGTGATGCACAACTGTATATAACAATAACGGGTAGAGTATTGGGGCGACGTTGAACTGGATTATCCCCCCCACAACCTCCTTGAATATCAAGTTGACGATCGGATAAATCCAGCACAAAGCTTTCGGAGTCACTAAATAAATCGGCACCGATGATGCTACGGCTTGCTAAATTTTCTACTTTGATGTTAGCCATTTTTGTTCCTTATTAACTTGTATTATTTTTGCGATCGATTAATGCTAGCTAGTTTAAAGTAAATAAGTGCAATTCAATGCCATTATTTAGGTGTAGCAAGCAGTTATCGATAAGAATTGATTAAAGTTACAATCGATCGTTCCTAGCAAAAAATCTCAACTAGCTGATTATTTATAAGAACGAGGCAAAAATTACCTGGTTCGAGAGTGGGAAGAATATCTAATGATTTTTTTAAATGAAACCCTCCTTGTAAGGATAATTCATTTTCAGATAAGTCTTGTATAAAGTTCTCTGAGTCATTGAATAAATCTGCTTCGGCAATACTATTTCTTACTAAATCTTTTACTAAGATATTAGCCATTTGTTTTATTTAGCTCCTAATTGCTTGTAAGTTATCTCGATCGATATTTAGATATTAACTGTGAAAAGTCTAAATGTGTGCAATCTCGATCGAATCTAACGGATCGTAATTATCACAATTTTCATCCCTTAATTAATCAACCAATTCAAAGGCATGATAAATATTTTCAGAATCACTGTTGAGATATGGATGTTCTAAATCGATACCAACCATAGCAAACTGTACTAAAATTGCACTCATTCTTTCAGCTTTAGAATTTTGATCTTTATAAAATGCTGTTAGTAATCCATCAGCCACAATTTGACAGCGATTTATGCCAAAACTTTCTCGCTCGACAAACTTCAGATCTGCTTCCTCTGCTAGCCCTAACCCCGTAGCTAGTTGCTTAGTAAATAGTGGAATATGTGCTAGAAAATGAGATTTGTGCTGTGTATGGATAGAAGCTAAAATGCCCGATACAGTAGCATAATATTGCTTATCAAAATAGAGAACTCCGGCATCGGAACGTTGATAGTTTTGGGGATTATATAAAACCTTAAAGCTAAAGATTACCTTAGCTTCATTCAACATTTGCGTCAGGCTCTTCATTACGGCTACCGCACCATCGGGAGTTACGCTGAAATAAATTCGTACCAATGTATCTGCTGGTTGCTGCCGATCGAAACCCAGATCGCCTATTGCCATATAAAAGCCGCTCTGCATCATGTTTTTAGGCATCTTAATTGCCACTACCTCGCCTACTGCTGCTTGCTGTCGTGCGGCTGCTAAGTGCTTCTCCCGATCGATATGGAGCTTTAAGCCACCCTTTTTTACTACCAAATCTTCATTTTTTATTGCTAATATCGTCCAGTCGCGATCGAAATAACCCGTCCCACAGTTATTATTGTGTAACCGTTCAAAAAATGTCATGTCCATACCCATGAACGTGCTATTTTCTAGATCTGACGGGAAAGCATGTTCGGGAGCATTTTTAGCTAAAGAACTTCGCATCGAACCGTTATAGTAGATGCCATAAAGAAAACTTCGCAATTGCAAGCTTAAAAACTTCTGCTTGATTTGCTCTGGCATTTGCAGAAATCTTGCCACTGCCTCTGCGGGAATTTCCCAAGGTTTATAATCGGGATGATGGATGGCAAAATCATCCCGAATTTCTACATTTCGAGCAATATCTTCTAGCACACTTATCAATTCTAGATGAGTGGTGGCATCGGGATGAGTTGAAGGTAAATTTAGTGCGGGCATAACTTTTTGATTAGAGGGTGGTTCGCGTCAGGATTAAGCTGTAATAGATACTTGTAGGCTAAATTCTGTGCCAAATACTGTCTGAATCGATCGATCTGGGCGACATAGTAATGATTTAGCTACCTGTAATTGAGCGATACCACTATTACCCAATGTTTTTTGATAATCGATATTTGCTTGAATTCCTTGAATTAAACCCAACCCAGCAAACTGAATTACCCGCACCAAAAAATCGGGTCGATCGATTAGAATATCTGGGAAAGCTTGTAAATATGCCTGTGTTAAAGCGGCAATCGATGGCTGGATGCGATCGAGTGGAACTATTGCTAAACTCAAAGATTCTTCAATTGATAATGATTTACTAACTACTAAGCTACCCAGCCACATTTGTAAATAACTAGCAATTAATGTCCCCAAATCGAATGCCGGATCTCCCCAAGCCGCTCGTTCCCAATCGATAATTCTGGTAATTTGACTCCCCGGCTGTTCCCACTCATTGTGAAGCAAAATATTATTGAGCTTGAGATCGTTGTGCGTCAAACAACAAGCTCTCACCCCATCGCCTAATTCTACCAATGCTTGTCCGAGACTGTCGTACCGTTGATACAGTGCATAAAACTTCAGTCCATCTTCGGGCACGATTCCAAAAATTTCGGGCGTAAGATGTTCTAAATTACGAATTAATGCCTTGACAATAGTAGTTTCAGACTGTTGCCGATCTTTGCTCAATGCCAAGCGATAGATCGCGCGATGATAAGTATCGCGATGAAAGCTAGCCAGTATAGTACCGAGTTTCCGAGCGATGCGATCGTCAAAAATATTTTCCTTAGTATAAAAGTCAGCTAAATCTCGATAGTCATTGAGATATCTAAATACCAAAATTGAGTTATCTCGATCGAAATGTAGCAATTCTGAAATCGAACGTTGCCAGTAACTTAATGCTGGAAAATCTTCAGCCAATTTATGGACTTGAGACTCTGCTAAAAACTCGCCTACCGCTTTACCTTCTCGGTTATGGCGTTCTTGCTTGACGAGTAACTTTGAGTCTTCAGTTATCGATAGCAATAAATTAAAGTTCTTCGCCATAACTGGCTCGATCCGATCGGTAATTCCATCCGATTGGTAGCCCAGATTTGCTAAATACTCAAAGATATTAGTTTGATTTAATAAAAAGACCATAATTAATTTAACTCGACAGGAAGCAACTTAAATACAGGATTCGTCAGGATCTAGCTGAAATCGGGGGATGTTTGTACGAACTTTCCTATTTATACGAACGCTGGACGAAGTTGGATCTGTCGCGTGCCAAAATGAGACTTGCTGACGATCGAGCTATTGACCACAGAATGCGGGTTGCAACAGTTTTATTTTTAAAAACCAACATCAGCTCCGTTCCCTGCTTTGCCTCTCCTGCTGGAGAATCTCAATGTTCGCGATCGGCAGAGCGGACCGATAATTAAAATAGTGGTGCCGATCGACTACACTAGACTTGATTCAGTGTCGGTGCGATCGTCCAGATCGAAACAAAAAGATAATCGGAACGAAAAGATCGACCTTTATGTCTTACGATGAGCATCTGTCCCTTTCCTCAAACTACGGGATCGGTTACCTTAAACTCACCTTCATACAGCATTCTCCCTCCTTTGCCATCAATGGTTGAAGCCACAAATTTACTCACACGCATCGCAGTGGGGGATCGAACTGCACTCTCTAGACTATACGATCTCTACTCCCGCATGATTTACGCGATCGCTTGGAAAAGTCTAAACTCAGTCGAAGATTGCGAAGAAGTCGTGCTCGAAGTATTTACCCAAATCTGGAAAATTGCCGATAGATTCGATATCGATAAAGGCTCTGCCGAACAGTGGATTTTTACACTCGCTCGTAGTCGTATATTAGATAAGTTGCGGAAATTGCAACGACTCAAAAAAGTTAATGATGCAATTGCCTCTGGAAAAGAGATCGAATTTCCGACTATTAGCGTAGATCCTATTGAAGCCGTTGAAATTGTCGAACAAAGGCAGCAAATCCTTGCAGCTTTAAGTCAGATTCCGCCAGCGCAACGTCAAGTTATCGAACTGGCTTACTATCAGGGTTTAACTCATGTGGAAATCGCCGCACGTACCGGACTTTCACTCGGCACGGTAAAAACCCGGCTGCGGCTGGGATTGAGTAAACTAAAGATGGTAATCGATCGCGGATCGTCGTAAATAGTCCAGCAGGAGCAACTAGCATCAATCGATCGTCCATATTTGTGCTACTAACCTATGACCGATAACCACCGCTGCTTTTGCGAACTTGTACCATTATACGTCCTCGACCTCCTCGATTTTGAAGATCGACTGTGGGTAGAAGCTCAAATTGTTGAGTGCCCCGATTTGGCTGAGGAATTAGCCGATTATCAAGCGGCTGTGGGTGCTATTCCCTATACGGCTCCACTCATACCCATGTCGGCAGATCTCAAGGATCGGTTATTCGATCGATTTAGCATCCGCTCTCGGTTGCACTCTTCACCAAATTACCGCGTCTACCAGACTATTGCTGGTAACGGCAACAACTAAATGACGGTGAAGATTTAGTAAACTAGAGATCGGTTTGAAGGTGCATCGCCAATAGTGAATAGGAACTACTAAAACAACCAAATCAGCCTTCCCCGTACTAGCAACGTATGACGAATAACCACAGATGTTTTTGCGATCTCGCACCATTATATGCACTCGATCTGCTCGATCTTGAGGAACGGCTGTGGGTAGAAGCTCAAATTGCCGAGTGTCCAGATCTGGCTGAAGAATTAGCTGGCTATCAATCGGCGGTGGGTGCAATGCCTTATACGGCTCCCCTGGTGCCAATGGCAGCAGATCTCAAGGATCGGTTATTCGACAGCTTAGGGCTAGATCTGGTGGAAAGCAGCCCCACTTTCGAGCCAGATCCACCGCTACATCCAGAGCTGTTCTCGATTCGTGCCGACGAACTAGAATGGAAAGCGCACCGAGTGGAAGGGATTGAATGTGCCGTATTATTTGTAGATCCTCTCAGTCGGATGCGTACCCTCATGGTGAGAGCGCGGGGTGGCATCAAATACCCAGTGCATCAGCACCGAGGGGTTGAAGAAATCTACATGCTCGAAGGGGAACTAGAAATCGAGGGTAATATTTATGCCGCTGGCGATTACATTCGATCGTACCCTAATTCAATCCATGCCCCATTTACCGCTACCAATTGCATGTTTTTAATTCGGGCTTGTATCGATGATAATTACGATGAGAATCTAGTAGCTAGCTTTACATAACTTAGCAATATTTCGGTGATAATGTTCGACTATAACCCATGAGTTATAATCGAACAACAGTAAATGAGCAAAAATGAGCTTTTTCGCCGCTACGAACTCTTTAATTCTCGAATGGCGATGCGCCATTGAATACTTCATGCCAAGGTAACCCCATCGTACCTAATAATTCCATAAATGGATCTGGATCGCACTCTTCGACGTTGAATACTCCAGGCTGTTGCCAATTGCCATTGACAATCATCAATGCGCCAACTACTGCCGGAACGCCAGTTGTGTAGGAAATACCTTGCGATCCGACTTCCTTATAAGCGGCTGCATGTTGACAGTTATTGTAGACATAATATTTCTTCTCTACGCCATCTTTAATGCCTGTAATATGACAGCCGATCGAGGTTTGTCCCGTATAATTAGTAGCCAGAGATGCAGGTTCTGGTAAGAGAGCTTTTAGAAACTGTAACGGGACGATTTGTTGACCTTGATATTCGATCGGATCGATCCGCGTCATGCCAATATTTTCGAGTACTCGCAGGTGCGTGATATAGTTTTCTGAAAATGTCATCCAGAACCGTGCGCGTTTGAGAGTGGGGATATTTTTGACTAAAGATTCTAGTTCTTCGTGATAGAGTAAATATGACTCGCGATCGCCAATTTCGGGATAGGGAATCGGGCGATGGATCGATAAAGCGGGGACTTCTACCCACTCGCCATTTTCAAAATATCGTCCCGGTTGCGTAATTTCGCGAATGTTAATTTCGGGATTGAAGTTAGTGGCAAATGCTTTACCATGATTGCCGTCATTACAATCGATGATATCTAAATAATGAATTTCATCGAAATAATGTTTGAGCGCGTAGGCACTAAATACACCCGTTACGCCAGGATCGAAACCACAGCCGAGAATTGCAGTCAATCCGGCTGCTTTAAATTTATCTTGATATGCCCACTGCCAACTATACTCGAATTTAGCAACATCGATCGGCTCGTAATTGGCAGTATCGAGATAATGAATGCCAGTTTCCAGACAAGCATCCATCAATACCAAATCTTGATAAGGGAGAGCGACATTAATCAGCAGATCTGGTTTGAACTCTTTTATCAGTTTGACTGTATTTGCCACAGTATCGGCATCGAGCTGCGCGGTGGTAACTTTTGGCGAACCGATACTCGCCGCAATTTTGTCGCATTTATCGACGCTGCGACTTGCGAGTAAAATATCTGTAAACTCAGCGCGTGCGGCACATTTGTGCGCGACAACATTTCCGACTCCACCTGCTCCGACTATGATTACCCGTGCCATATTTTCTCCCTGAATAAGTTAATTTTGGATTTTGGATTCTCCAGTCACCCAGTCCCCCCGTCCCCATCCTGCCTAAATTACTATACCCAACTAGCCATATACGCTAACAACCAACTCGCTGCTGTCGCCCGCCTAGTTTGACGAGGGCCAAATTCGCCGATTTTATAACCCTTAAAACCTAGCTGCTCCTTGAGTAGTTGCTTATGCTCGGCGGGAATCGATCGAGTGAGTTTGACAGTTGCGGGACGACTGGCGATAAAATCGGGTGGTGTGGGGTAGACTTCTTGCCAAGCTGGATCGACTAGACTCAAATCCCAGGTACGATCGACCAAATGGTATCGATAGCCTAAATAATGCCAGAGGATCTGGTTGACTTGCAAATCGGATATCGATTCGTTAATAATTGCCCAAATCGTCTCGGTGTTAAGTGGTGGTAATTCTAACCGTGCCAAACTTGAGTAATCGATGGGCGCATCGCCATTATCCATGTAAATTATGAATTATATCCTGAATCAGTAAGGCTTGGAGTTTTTGCTTGGTATTTGGGTCGCGATATTTATGTTGAATCGGTTGCCAATTATCCCAATTTAGATGATTACTCCGAGCGAGCCGCTCGTAAAGGATGGGCAGCTTCATTGGTGCCCGTTTACCCAAGCTTTTGCGAATGAATTTGTCGAATACTCGATTATCTTGAATATTACCAAATATTTGATGAATTTGTTTGAAATCTTGCAGATAATCGTTATATTCGACTGGATATCGATCGGGAAACATTTCCATCAGATATCGTGTAGCTTTAATCTGCTTGCGAAGATCGTGTAAGGTATCGCCATGCACGAGCAGTACTTGGGAAGCTGCCAACTCTGGATCGCCGCCCGTCTCTAATTCTAGGTCGATCCACCAGCCCGAATTGAGAAAGAGTTTGCTGACTACCGACAATAACAATTCTGGTAAAATCGTCCCAATTTCTACCCGTGCTGTCGGCAGATACTGAGGATGATTCAGCCAGTTATTCATCCCTAATTTAAAAAATTGATATTCACTATCGTTAAGCATTAACTTAACTTTGAGAATCTCCTTGCGACGGCGTTTACCAATTGCCGAATCTACTTTTTCTAGATGAGTTTTTTCTGATTCTGACAAGTTTTTCAAATGGTGCTTACAAGTCTGATGGAGCACATCTAAATCGCGAACTTTGCCTAATACTCTGGCAATTTTGCCGATCGATTTTGCGTCCATGACTTCGGGAATATCCATCATCGAGCCGAAAGCTTGAATCTGCGATCGCAATCGGCGCAGGCTCACCCGGATCTGATGTACGGCTTCGCAATCTTCATCCGCCAGCACGTCGGCTTCGAGGGTAAGGATGCGAACGTATTGCTTTTGGATGGCAGGATAAATATAGTCTGCGAGTGTAACTGGCACGGTGGCGCGTTCTTGCTGAAATAGCATCAAATCTCGATCCACGATCGTCGTTCCTTGGTGTGTGAAGAGCAGCTAGTTTACTTCGATCCTAACCGAATCATTATCTCACCGCTATTTCACTACAAGATGCAACCTTTTTTACAGCGAGAGTATTACAAGCTTGCCGTGACAAGCTACACCAACGATCGGATTAATATTGCGAGATCTTACTCACTAGACATCCAGACAAAATTTATTGTATTATTAAAACAATAATCGACACGTTCTTATTGGCAAACCAAGCCGATCGCGATCGAGTATATCGATAGTCTCATTAGTTAGTGGCAAAGACCCTCTTTATCTGGCAACTGCACCAACGATTCTATCCCTAGTTCTCCATAATCTCCAATCTTCATTCGTGCCTAACTTCTCTTCTTCCTCAATCTACGCAAATTATTTTACTCCCCCCCAAAGCGGCGAGCAGAATTTGTGGCAGCTAGAGGGAGCAGATCGCAGTAACTGTGATGAGATATCGATCGCGATTGAGATGGCGGATAACCTACCACTGCATCTATTATCATTCGACCATAGCGGGAAAATTAATGTCATAACACCATTTACAAGTGTTAGTACGTTGAAACAATAACAAGAACACGATATCTCAATCTTCTTGTAACCCCCGCTTGTCTACCACAGACAACGGGGGTTGTTCGTTAGGAGGCTCCATATTATGAAACCAGCCACAACTGGGATCGCTGACGGTAAGACGCTCGATCTTCGATCCCCCACCATGCCCTCAGTCCTCAATCATTCTGTAGTTGTCTTTTCGACTAACTACCTCCCAATGGCGCGGATTAATATTCGCCGCGCGATTACCCTCTTACTGACTGGGCGAGCAGAGCCGCTAGACTTACAGGATACCAAACTCGTGTGGGTATTGCGATCGCCTTCGGTGGAAGTCGAAGTTCCCCACCATATTCGGCTCAAAACCACTACCGCCGAACGGCTGTGGAAACTCCCTAGCGTCAGTCGGCGCGAATTGCTTAGGCGAGATGGACACCGCTGTCAGTACTGTGGGAGTGCCAAGCAACTAACCATCGATCACGTCATTCCCCGTTCCAAAGGCGGTACTCACACCTGGGATAACGTCACGATTGCTTGTGAGACGTGCAATCACAAGAAAGGAGATAAGTACCTCAATGAGACGGCGATGGTGCTTAAAACGAAGCCTAAGGCTCCGATGCACCCGACGGTAGCTTTTGCCGAGCAGTTTTGGCAAAGTCAAGAAAGCCGCGCGTAAGAGTTGAAGCGATTGTTTGTTTTACAGACTAACCATTGCTGAAAATTATCTAAAAATATGCAGGGTTATAACTATAGTTACAACCCTGCATTATCAATCGCCAAAGTAAAGTATTTGTCCAATTAGATCTTTTGTTCGGTAAGCACAACTTCTTTGAGCATATTGCTAGTACATTTAAAATTTCGCATCTGTTGAAGTATAGGTAGACTATAACCACCAGTATCAGCTCGAAGACGGTAAGTAACTACGAAATGAATTTCCTCGTTATTGACTTTTTCCAGGTCGCGCTTTGCAATAGTAAAGGTACGACCGACGGATATGTTTTGCTCTCCATCAATGCCAAATACTCCAGTTTCAGTCTTATATTGATTTTTGTCTGGCTCAAGGTATTGCAACTTGGTAACTTTCATTTCACGGGAGGTACCATTTTTGAGCCTGATGTCCACATTTTTACAAGTTTCTGAGCCAGCGATTGCCGCTGGTGGCATCCAGGCACTTAGACCGACGATTAATAGAGAAGGAAGTAAGAAAAGAGATGCTTTCATGGTGTTTGTTCCGATGAGTTCTGTGGTAAGTGAGATAAGATATCTTCAAAAGTAGCTTGAGTTTCTCCTGACAGAAGAATTCCTGGCTGCTGTGGTCGATGGCAATAAGCGATCGATTCACAGAGCATAATGTAGTTGGATATTAAGCCAGTGCAATCTATTTATTGAGTAGAATTGGATGCGTACTTCCATCGATACAAACAAAAGGATCGGTAGTTTCACGAACAGGAGCGGCAAAATTGTTAATGCCTTGTTTATGTTGGTATGTAACTCGGAATTTAGTACGACCACCAACTTGAGCGAAATTTCGCGTCTCCCGATAGACTGTGCCCGATTGCAGTTCCTGTGTTCCACTCGGACCTAAGAGATTTTTAGTTACAAATG
>NZ_JANPLS010000135.1:0-2543 GCF_031422475.1 Chamaesiphon sp. VAR_48_metabat_403 | reverse complement strand
TAAGCGGTGTAGCCACATCTACAAACTCAATATCATCCTTAATCCCAGGATAAAATCGTTCTAAAAGATCGATAAGAATTTGTGATTCTTGAATTTCTTCTGCATCGTAAATTGAACGACCATAAATGCGCTGCCAATAGTCATAATTAGTCGTCAACACAATCATCAGCACTGATTTTCCGTGTGGTGCTAGAGAGGGGTCGAAGCAATAGTGTTTGACTCCAATTTCATACCGCTTTTCTCCAGCAATTACTACAGGTTCATTGAGTAGATAAGTAGACCAATGTGGTTCGGCAGATAGATCGCGATTTACGCCCAGTGATACCTGTAGTTGGGAATGAATCGGTAAATGTCCATCGTAGTAACGTTGGATCTCGCGGGGGACATATTGCCGATCGATTAAACCGAACAGCGTATTGTGACCATCACAAGCCGAAACTACTCGATCCGCATAGTATTCTTCATTGTTATATGACCGCACCCCAACCGTCTGATGGTTCTCGATTAAAATCTTTTCTACTTGCGATTGATAGTGAATTTGACCGCCTAATTCTAGATATCGATCGGCGATCTTTTCGGCAAATTGCAGCGATCCACCTAGCGGAAAGCCAGCGTTTTTGGTGTGCATATAGGCTAGTAAAGACATCCCCACCATCACAGGAATATCCTCCCAGGCAAACATCTGGGGAATGGCGCGGCGGAGGAAGGGATCTTGAAACTTCTTGGCAAACTCTGCTGCTGAAAGATTTCCCCATCGCGCCAGTGGGCAGACAAATGGCAACATTTTTTGCGCTAACTTTGCCCAGTCACCTAACTGCATCAATGCTTTGGGCTGCTGTTGAAGTAGTGACAGATCGAAGCGAGTAAAAGTGCGAATCCCCGCACAGAAATTGCTAATCAACCGTCGATCGATTGGTGATAACTCTTTTAAATGCTGCTCTAATCGATCGGGATTACTATAAACAATTAAAGTTTTCCCATTAGATTCACTCACCCGCAGCAATTCATCGTGATGGACAAATTGTTGCTGAGGCACAACGCCAAGTTCCTCCCAGAGTTGGTAGAATGGCTGTCCTCGTGCAGAGCCAAACAAATAATGGATACAACCATCAAAAGTAAATCCCTGTCGCTGCCATGCCGTACACAGCCCACCTGGTCGATCGTGCATCTCAAAGATCTGAGTTTGATAACCATTCATCTGGGCATAGCAACCTGCCGCCAGCCCAGCAATTCCCCCGCCAATAATGATAATAGTGTCACCGCATTTATGATTCATCATGAAGACTTCCTCCCTGAATTAAGTATTTACACGAGTTTCCAATCCGAATGATTTTATATTTTAGACTAGAGCAATAGTAGGCAATATCCGATTTGTCAAGAGGTCATCGAACTTTTTATTTTCTTCTATATTGGCAAAGTGTGCTGAGTTTTCAAACCAAATTATTTCTTTTTTGGGTGCTTCGATTATGTTGAAATACTGTTCTGCAAGTATGGATGGTGCTTCATAGTCATGCCTTCCTAATGCAAAATATATTGGCACTTCAAAGGACAGCATCTGTTTATTTAGATTCATGGTCAAAAGTTCCTGCCACAACAAATGATTTGATGCAAATATCCCTTTGAAAAAATTCATTTTATCAAAAAAAGTATATTCAGTAGCAGATATCAAACTACTAAAAATAAGCGGAAAAGCACCGCTTGAGCTGCCGTACAACTCTCCACCATACTTTCCTAGTAAGCGTCGTTGGGTCATCAGTTTTTTCTGCCCATCGCCAGTATAAGGAGGGTTTCCTATCTCAGTGAGAGTCCGAATCGCTCGTTTGTCTTCCGCTGTTGTCGCTTGTGCTAATGTCCAACCATAAGAAATTTGTTCATTCTCGTGCATATTTACAATCTGACCAATTCCGATATAAGCATGATATAAATCTGGATATTTTTGGATACTAAGTATCCCAATTAGACTTCCCCATGAATGACCAACCAGAAATATTTTCTTTTGATTAAATCGATGACATAGAAATTGGGTTAATTCGCCAGTATCTAAGACAAACCGATCGATCGTCATGGAAGAATGAGGATTAATCGCTTGATAAGACTTACCTGCCCCTCGCTGATCCCAAGTCACGACTATAAAATGTTGCTCTAATTCATCTGTGTACTTTCTTAAAAGACACATATTTGAAGTGCCAGGGCCACCATGAAGAAAGAGAATGATAGGCTTTGTAATATCCACGCCACGAATCAGAATCCATTGTTCCTGTCCTCCCAAGTTAACTTTTTCAAGTGAGGCAATGCTCTGAGAAACATCATTTCCTTGTTTATCTTTAATAGAAAAAGTAAAACCAGGAATTAGGAATAATATCCCTAAAACTATTGCACCCAATAAAACGATCGTCAGAAAAAGCATCAGATTTTATTTGTAGTGTTAAATCGAAGGCAAGACAACAGGCAATCAATCTTCAATCAAAGCTCAATTGGGGTTCTGATTAAGATTAGATCAGCACTTGTTCTACCGATCGACGCAAAGACTGTGGCATCGATTT
>NZ_JANPLS010000134.1:0-9074 GCF_031422475.1 Chamaesiphon sp. VAR_48_metabat_403 | reverse complement strand
AAGCAATTAATTTCGATCGAATAAATGGTAATTTCATACTAAGAAACAACCACATTCATCTAAAAACCGATTGCTTTAGATATTGACAAATTCATTCCCAAAGGGGATGAATCAGCCCTGCCTTAAAAAGGGGGCTAAGATTAAATTCTAGAAACGAAGTCTATCCAACTTGTGTAACGTTGTCTGTTTAAAACAGATCCATGTCGGTGACAGCACCCAAACTACTAGAAGATACCAACTTGGCGTATTTACCCAAAATTCCCGTGGTGTAACGCGGTGCGGGTGCTTGCCAGTTAGCGCGACGCTCGGCTAATTCGGCATCGGAGACATTTAACTGTAATAGCCTTTGAGGCGCATCGATCGTAATACTATCTCCTTCGTGTACTAGTGCGATCGTGCCGCCGACATAGGCTTCTGGCGCGACGTGTCCGACTACCATGCCGTATGTACCACCAGAGAAGCGTCCATCGGTAATCAGCGCGACGCTATCTCCCAAGCCAGCACCGATAATTGCTGAAGTAGGGGCGAGCATTTCCCGCATTCCGGGGCCACCTTTAGGGCCTTCAGAGCGGATGACAATGATATCGCCTGCGACAATTTTTCCGGCGAGGATGGCCGCTAGACAGTCTTCCTCTGATTCAAATACGCGGGCGGGGCCAGTAATTACAGGTGTTTTGACTCCAGTAATTTTGGCAACTGCGCCTTCGGTGGCAAGATTGCCTTTGAGGATGGCAAGGTGTCCTTGGGCGTACATGGGATTGTCCCACTGGCGGATGACATCCTGGTCGTCGCGAGGAGTACTGGACACATCGGCGAGAACTTCGGCGACGGTTTGACCGCTGATGGTGAGCGCGTCGCCGTGTAATAAACCCTGCTCTAATAAGATTTTCATGACTTGGGGAATACCCCCAGCTTTGTGTAAATCGGTGGCGACGTATTTACCAGAAGGCTTGAGATCGCAAATGACGGGGACTTTGCCGCGAATTACTTCAAAATCGTCGATCGACAGGGGTACGCCGATCGTTCGAGAGATGGCTAGCAGGTGCAAGACGGCATTAGTAGAGCCACCGACTGCCATAATTACCGCGATCGCATTTTCAAAGGCTTTACGGGTCATGATTTGCTTGGGTAAAATCTGTTTCCGGACGGCTTCGACTAGCACGTAGGCAGATTTTTCGGCACTGATAGCTTTTTCTTCATCTTCAGCCGCCATTGTGGAGGAATAAGGCAGGCTCATTCCCATTGCTTCGATCGCCGATGACATGGTGTTGGCTGTAAACATCCCCCCGCAGGAACCTGCACCCGGACAAGCTTTTTGTTCGATCGCGTTGAGTTCGGCTGCGTCGATTTTACCCGCGCTAAATTGTCCGACGGCTTCAAATGAGCTGACGACGGTTAAATCCTTGCCGTTGTGATGTCCGGGTTTAATCGTTCCCCCATAGACAAAAATCGATGGAATATTCATCCGGGCGATCGCAATTGTCGCTCCTGGCATATTTTTATCACATCCACCGATCGCGAGTACCGCATCCATACTCTGTCCGTTACAAGCAGTTTCGATCGAATCGGCAATTACTTCCCGCGATACCAATGAGTATTTCATCCCCTCGGTACCCATCGAAATTCCATCGCTAATGGTGATCGTTCCAAACATCTGTGGCATCGATCCCGCCGCTCTGAGAGCGGCTTCAGCGCGAAGTGCGAGTTTATTAATCCCCATATTACAGGGAGTGATCGTACTATAACCATTTGCCAATCCGACGATCGGTTTGGTAAAATCGTCATCCCCAAACCCCACGGCTCTAAGCATCGCCCGGTTGGGAGAGCGTTGTACGCCTTGGGTAATAGCTTGACTGCGCTTGTTATCTGACATATTTTTTTAGACTTAATACTTAATATTTTTAGCCATCGCCTTACGTCATCACGCTACAACACAGTGAATTACAGGAGCTATCGGCGATCGGTATTCGATCTATTCTACGGGCGATCGGTCGATTGGCGGTTAATTTTACAACTGATTTTTAGGTGCGATCGAAAAACTGTCACGCTCGATCTCCCCAATAGTCGCTCTGTTGGGTAGATTGATAGATAAGAGGGGGACAAAGGAGACGGGGAGACTGGGATACTGGGAGACACCAATACCCAATTTCTATCCACTATCCACAATTTACTATCAACTATTCACTATTCCCATGACAAACTCACCACTGACAACTAAAACTACCGATTCCAATCAACCCGTCCAATCGCGAGTTTCGCCGTGGTTGACCAAAATTATTCATCCCCTCGGTCGATATATCGTGCTTCCTGGCTTCTTTCGCGAAATTGAAGTCATCGGCAAAGAATATATTCCTCACACGGGTGCTGTAATTCTCGCCCCCACTCACCGGACGAGATGGGATGCACTACTGATTGCATACGCCATTGGGCCGTATGTTACGGGTAGAAGTTCGAGAATTATGGTAACTACTGATGAAATGAAAGGAATTCAAGGCTGGTTCTTGCGAAGATTGGGGTGCTTTGAGATCGATACCACCAAGACTAGTCCAGCCGTGATTCGTCACAGTATCGAGTTGCTCCATCAAGGCGAAATGCTCACAATTTTCCCTGAAGGTAATCTCATTCGCGATCGGGTGTTGCATCCAATCAAGGAAGGGTTGACTCGGATTGCCACGCAAGCGGTATCGTTAAAGCCAGATCTAGACCTCAAAATTCTGCCGATTAATCTTGACTACGAGCATCCGTATCCCAAATTTCGCGATCGCGTTACCATCGAACTTGGCAAACCACTACAGGTAAATGACTATCAACAATTTTCTAGTAAAACTGGTGCTAAAAAACTCCATCAAGATCTCGTTCGATCTCTCGAAGAATTAACGGCATCGTCTAAGTATTAATAATTGTCAAATCGGCTGAAATTAACTTAATAATGGTTCGCGCTCGATCTGCGAGGATAGTTGTTTGCACAATGATACCTCAGTACCTTGACGATTCCAAACTACTCGATCGAATATTTGATGAAGCAGGAACATACCACGTCCTGATTCTGATTCGAGCTGAGGCAATAAATGGGAAGATTGTTCTTGACGAGTGCGTTCTACAGGTGCGGGAGCCACTTCATGTACTGGCGGACGAAAGCCACAGCCCTCATCGGAGACGATCCACCAATATGCTCCCTCTTCAAAATAAAAACGGACAATAACCTGCTTGTGGGGATCGAGGTTATTTCCGTGTTTGGCTGCGTTTACTAACGCTTCTTGGAGTCCTAATCTAATTTCTGCCTGCCATTTACCAGGTACTCTTGACAACAAACCATCAAGAATCGGACAGAGAAAAAGTGTTGATGCAAAACTAACTTTATCCCATTCAGACTTCACTGGACTTAATACCATAGCAATCTCTTAATCCTCATAAAGCACACTTGCCGGATTACAATCGCAAACTGTCTAAAAAAACAGCGTGACTCTCGTGCGTGGACGGCAGTTCGATCTGTCAGAAGTAAATACTCCTTTTGGCAGATGATTTAACGTCTACTCATACCATTATAATTAAATCTTTTTTGTTAGTCTAGGCGATCGGCAGTAGCATTTGTATATCAGAACACCCGTATTCTCCAGCGATATCGGCAGGTAAAAATCGAGATTATTCTGAGCTGGCAATGCTTTAAGCCGATCGACACTTAGATCTCCCGCGTACTTTCACTACAGCCCGAACTGCCTAGATTAAATTCGCTCAAAAGCTTTCCTATCAACCGATCGAGGCATTTTTAACTCTCAACATGAGCGGATAACCGACCATACGGTTATCCGCCTTTTGGCTGAGATCGATCGGTCAGATCGACCGACATGGCAGTTAGTCGGTAGACTAGGCAACGGGTTCGGCTCTTGTCAAAAAGGCTACACACTCTACATGTGCAGTCTGAGGGAAAAAGTCAGCAGGCTGAACGTGGGTAAGCTGGTAATTACCTTGCTCGCACAACACTTGTAAGTCTCTAGCAAGCGTCGCAGGCTTGCAACTAATATAAATAATCTGTGCTGGCTGCATATCTGTCAGCGCGTCTAGTACGGCCCGATCGCAGCCAGTACGCGGCGGATCGAGTAAAATGACATCGGCTGACATTTCCATTGCTGGTAACAACTCTTCAACTTCGCCAGTGCGGAATTCCACATTATTGATGCCATTGAGCCTTGCATTAGCTCTGGCTTGGACGACAGAGGAGTTATGCACTTCAATCCCGACTACTCGCTTGACCCGTTTGGATAGTGGTAGTGTAAACGTACCGATGCCGCAATAAGCATCGATTAAGGTTTCCGTACCCGTGAATCCGGCTCGATCGATAATTAGATTAAGGATTGTTTCGGCTTGCTCGGTGTAAATCTGGAAGAAAGTATCCGCTTTGAGCTGAAACTCAAGATTACCGAAGGTTTCACTAATATATCCCCGTCCGGCAATACAGCGAGTTTCCGTCCCAAAGATATTATTTGTGGGTTGTTGGTTAAGATTGAGACACACTCCCACTAGGTTGGGGTAGCGTTGCATCCATCGCTGTGCCTGACCTTCAAGATCGGGAATGTTGAAATCGGTAACTACTAGCGTCAATAATATCTCACCAGTTCGCCGACCGATTCGCAATAATAAGTGTCGGAATTTGGGACTATTATCGGGTACGGGCGTAACTTCAGTCACCAGCGGTCGATTCCGTAGCTTAGGTTTCGGGATACCACGCTCTGTTACACCAGGATCTGCGTACTGACTGACAACGATTTGCACCCCAGTGCGGCGCGCGCCTGGTTCTCTGGCTCCCTTACTTTCTGGCTGATAAATTTGCCACCCACGATCTTGAATATCTTGCTTAATTTCTGCCAAAAGGGGGTTTAACCGCTCGTCTTGTACCGGACATTGATTGAGATTGACAATTTGATGGGTACCTTTACGATAGTATCCAGCCTTGATATTACCCGTATCGCTAACACCTAGTGGATAGGTAACTTTATTGCGGTAAGCAAAGTTGCCTTGCGCGCCGAGAATCGGTGCGACGGGTGGTTCGGCAAAGCCACCAATCCGCTTGAGAGCTTGAATGACCTGATTTTCTTTAGCAGTTAACTGATAGTCATAGTCGATATGTTGCAATTGACAACCACCGCATTTATCAGCCACGATACAACTAGGGCGTACGCGGTGAGGTGAAGCTGTGACAATTTCGAGTAATTTACCATGAGCATACTGACGTTTGACGTTGACGAGTCTGGCGGTAATGACATCGCCTGTGACTGTATCGGGGACGAATACAACTTGATTCCCCACTCGTCCGACACCTTCGCCGCTCTCGCTAATATCTGTGATTTCAATTTCTACTACCTCCCCTTGTTTCAATGACTGGCTGTGAGTAGGCAGCTCGCTAGAAGCATCCGCAGGCAAATTGTCAGGAAACATGGTGTGTTTTAGCAAAGGATCGACCCATCATCATAGCAGTTATTGGGGAGCGGGGAGCGGGGAGCGGGGAGATGGGAGTAAGAAGTAAGGAGTAAGGAGTAAGGAGTAAGGAATATAATTACGCCTAATTCTCTCGTCACCCAGTCACCCAGTCCCCCAGTCCCCTGATACCTAACCCTAACACCTAATACCTAATACCTAAAATATGCCCCGTCCAAATTATGGTAATGCAGTCAAACAACGTGCCGCGCAGTTCTTTAGCGTGTTGCTTGACTATGCCAATGATGAATTGGATGGGGACGAGCGACAATTAGAAAATTTACAGCGAGAGATTCAACTTAACTGGCAAACCGATAAACGCTGTGCAGTGCGGACGAAAGTTCGATATCTAGAACGATTAGTGCAGCTAGCTGGCATCGAACTTAGTAGCGAACAGATTAAAGAATCGATTAAATGTTTGACTGATTTTCTCGAAATTATTGAAGATAACCGCACGAGTAAAGGTGGCTCGGAGACTTGGCACTTTACCTTGATTTTATGGTACGACAGGCTCGATCGATCGGCAAATCTTCAGAAATTTAACACTGAATGGGAACGACAAAAATCGCCACAAAATGTTGCTGTTACTGGCGTAACAACAGCGACAGCAGATGAGTGGTGGGAGTTGGTAAAATCGAGCCTGACAGCCCAACAGTATTATCGGATTACGACCAATCCTTTAATGGTAGAAGACCGGATTAAATTTAGTCTAGCAGAGGTCTATGTGCCGCTAGGACTGATGGAAAGATCGCCAGACCCAATTTTTGAGGTGCGCGACCGCAGCGATGACAGTGGCGAGGAAATCTGGCAAAATATCGTACCCGATCCCGATCGATTATTAGCTAAATTAGTAATTAATTCCGAACCAAACCGAATTGGGATCGTTGGCGAACCTGGTTCGGGTAAAACGACTTGCTTGCAAAAGTTAGCGGCTGGATTGCTCGATCGACAATTGCTACCAATTTGGATTTCACTTGCCGATCTTCAGGGCGAAAGTCTCGAAACTTATCTCTTGCAAGACTGGCTGAAACTAGCTACTAAAAAGGCGATCGTCGATCTAAAAGTTCAACAAGATTTAGTCACCCAATTTCAGACAGGGCGAGTCTGGCTGCTCTTGGATGCGATCGATGAAATGGCGATAGATGCTAGTATTGCGCTGGGTAATTTAGCCCGTCAATTACAGGGCTGGATCGGTGCGGCACATATTATTGTTACTTGTCGATCGAATGTTTGGGATAGCGGTAAAAATGTGCTAGAAAATTTCACTACCTATCGCAATCTCAGCTTAGATCGCGGTTATAATCGATTCTCCGCTGGAGAGGCTACGCCAACGATCGATCGCATTAAACAATTTATGCAGGGCTGGTTTAAAGACCGACCAGATCTCAGCGATCGATTATTATTAGAACTCGATCGACCTCAATATCAGCAGTTGCGAGATGCCATTAAAAATCCGCTGCGGTTAGCTTTATTATGCCGATATTGGCTGCGGACTCAAGGTCGATTGCCCAGTACTAAAGCAAGTTTGTATCAACAATTCACCGATACAATTTATGATTGGAAACAAGACCGATTTACGACAAGTTTAGCTCAACGCCAACAGTTAAATGATGCACTCGGTAAATTGGCTTTTTATGCTGCAACTTCATCGCCAGATGCAGATAGAAATATCGATCGATCGAACCAGAATCGACAAGATCGCGTTCGCTTTCGACTCCATCATCATACCGTATTAACATGCCTCGCACCAGATTTGCTCGAACTAGCTTTGCAACTAGGTTGGTTGAATCAAACTGGAATTTCGATCGCAACTGGATCTAAAATATATGCTTTTTATCATTCCACCTTTCAGGAATACTTTGCCGCTCGATCGATAACCGATTGGCACTACTTTTTTACTGGCGACTTAGATCGTCAACTACCAATTTTTAGTCCAGATTGGCATGAAACAATTTTATTCTGGTTTGGGAGAGGTGATATTCCAAGTAGTGATAAAGAAGCTTGTATCAAAACATTAATAAACTTCAATAAAAATTGCGGTGGCTGTTATTATTATCGGGCCTATTTTCTCGCCGCCGCCGCACTGACAGAATTTCCTGAATCGAGCCATGCAGCTACCATTATCGATCGATTATTAGCGTGGCGATTTGCCAAATTTATCCCCGATCTAACTATTTGGCAATTTTATCCTCTCCCAATTCAAGATGGGGCGAGATTGGCACTCAGACAAGCAGATCGAATGGCGGCAATTGCCGGACTAGAAAAATTCATTCAGACTGTCGAAAACCCCTTCTTGAGATGGCAAGCCGCACATAGTTTAGGGAAAGTATTCGATCCGGGAAATTCAATTGCCATTCAGGCGTTAAGCACTGCGATTCTCTTTCAGAGAGGCTTCGCCAACGAATCTGGATATAGTGGCGATCTCTGTATTAAAATGTGTGAGTCTTTATTTAAGATCGATCCTGAATATAACCAAGCAGCAATCGATAAGCTGGTAGATATTATTGCCACTAATAAAACTGGATCTCTCACCCGTAAAGCAGCATTTACACTCGGTAAATTATTGCTCGATCGATTATCAGCAAACAATAAAGATCGAGAATTATTCGACCTGGCAATTAATACCCTCGCAGGCATAATTGAATCGCTATCAGCCACTAAAACAGACGATCGCAATCTTCATAACGATCGAGTGGCTGCATTAGAAAATCTGCGTCAAATTTATCCCGCGCATCCTGCTGCTCAAATAGAATTTACAAGCAAACAAACCCAACCCAGTAGCACCCGCAATCAACACAAAAAAGTAGCCCGCCAATGCGGCAGCGATATTGCAATTGCCGAACTCGAAAGTAAATTAATAACTATCAATAATGCTGAAACCCAACGCCGCTACGCATATCAATTAGGTAAGTTCTATCCCGGACATTTACTAGCCGTAAATACCTTATTACAATTAATATCTTCCGCACAGCCATCGAGCTTTTATAAGCGTACTGGTGAATATCTCAAGGAAGTATTAGTAGACGAACAATTACCATTGGTAGTAACGACATTAAAAGATCTAGTAACCGAGATCGATCGAGGAGATCGATCCCCTTTAGCATTAGAATGTTATAAATTATTGTGGTATTGTGCCGATCGATTACCTTATCGAAAATTTGTCGAAATTTGGGATGAAGGTAACCAGCCTTAGAGGATGTCTGAGAAGATTTTATGTCTTCGATCGTAGATCTGAATCCCCCCTGTCTTGTCTCGCTAAACCGTCGGGAAACCCGACGAGCGCGAGCCGCTAACCCCCCTTAAAAAGGCTACCGTGTATACACATCTCTGGGGAGAAGCGAAATTGGTGGGAATCCCCCTAAATCCCCCTTAAAAATGGGGACTTTGACCAGATCTTAGCCCCCTTAAAAAGGGGGTTTGGGGGATTCAGATCTCGAAACGAAGCCCAGCCGACTTGTGTATACACGGTAGCTTAAAAAGGGGGGAACCGGATCCGGAAGTCCCCCATTTTAAGGGGGATTTAGCGGCGGTTTTATTCTGGGGTACCCCCAGAATAAAAAACCGACAAGACAGGGGGATTTCTAGGGTTTACGCTTAATCAA
>NZ_JANPLS010000133.1:0-8529 GCF_031422475.1 Chamaesiphon sp. VAR_48_metabat_403 | reverse complement strand
CTTGGGCGGCTAATTTACTCGATCGATTGACGGTAGGATAGATACTTTCAAGGGTGCCGTTATAGCGAATTTGTTGGAGAAATAGGGCGCGTTCGCGGGTATCGAGTAAGTCTGTTAGTGCGCGTTGGGTATATTCGCGATCGTTTTCGCCTAAGACGGCGTTGACGAGATCGTAGTCGATATGTTTGTCTTCTTGGAGGAGATTTCGCAATCTTTGAATGAAGAAGTCTTGCAATTGTTTGGTGAGTTCGGCGGGATTGACTTGGGTGCGAATCTGCTTGAATTCGGCGATGATTTTAGCGATTAACTGTTCTAGATTTATGCCTAAGTTAGCATTCCAGGCAATATTAATAATTGCATTTGCCGCACGTCGGAGGGCGAAAGGATCGGATGAGCCTGTGGGTAACATGCCCAAGCCAAAGATACAGACTAATGTATCGAGCCTGTCGGCTATCCCAACGATTTGCCCGGTTAAGGTTTGGGGAAGGCTATCTTCGGCATTGCGGGGTAAATAATGTTCGACAATTGCAGTAGCTACTTCGATCGATTCACCATTGGCGATCGCATATTTAGATCCCATTATTCCTTGGAGTTCGGGGAATTCGCCGACCATTTGGGTGACGAGATCGGCTTTACATAGTAAGGCTGCACGATCGATATTTTGAGACTGTTGGGGAGTGAGATTTAATTGAGATGCGATCGAGTTTGCATTAGTAACAATTCGATCGACTTTGAGTTTTACGGAACCTAAATCGGCTTGGAAGGTGACGGTTTCTAGTTTGGGTAAATAGTCGGCTAATGGTTGAGCTAAGTCGGCATTATAAAAATATTGTCCGTCGGCTAATCTCGCCCGCACGACGCGTCCATTTCCGGCGGCGATAATCTCAGATTTTGCCGGATCGCCATTGGAGATCGTGATGAAGTTTGGTAATAATTTCTGTTTGGTGATATCTGTAAAAATTGGAAAATATCGCTGATGCGTCACCATTACGGTGGTAATTACTTCCGGGGGTAAGTTGAGAAAGTCATCATCGAATCTACCAACTACGGCGGTGGGATATTCGACTAAGTTAACTACTTCTGCGAGTAAATCGGGATAAATTTCGGCGACCCCGCCCATTTTGGTCGCCGCAGCTTGAATCTGTTGCTGGATATCGGTTTTACGTTGATTTTGGTCTACATTTACAAAGCCATCACCCAAGGTTTTTAAATACTGGGCGGCTGAAACGACGGAAACTGTTTCGGGATGGAGGACGCGATGAGTTTGAGAAATGCGATCGCTTTTAACGACATCCTCGCCATTAACAATTTCGATCGGTAAGATATCTTCATTCCATAATGTTACCAACCAGCGAATCGGACGGGGAAATTTTAATTCCCCATTCGCCCACCGCATCAAGCGTTTACCTTCTAATTTAAAAATCCACTGCGGGATTAATTCTGTCAGAATATCTTTAGTATCTCGCCCCGCGATCTTTTTGGTGATAAAGATAAATTCACCCTTATCTGTGGGGCGCAATTCTAATCTCGTAACATCTACACCCTGCTTTTTAGCAAACCCTACCGCTGCGGGAGTCGGTACGCCATCTTTATAAGCGGCTGCGGCTGGAGGGCCTTTAATTTCTTCGACCCGATCGAGTTGCCGATCGGGTAAATTAGTAATAATTGCTGACAGGCGGCGTGGCGTACCATAAATTTGAATACTACTATCGCTCAAAGCTTCAGCCGCCAAGCTGGCTGGAATCATCTTTTCCCACTGTCGAATCGCATCGCCGACAAAGCCTGCGGGCAAATCTTCAGTACCAACTTCTAACAAAAAATCGGACATATCGAAAAATTAATAATTACAGCTAAAAATATCTATATAAGAGGATATAAATCCAAGCCTCATATTATAAAGCGAATTCAGCCACAAAGATCTTTGGGCATTGTTGGATCTGTGGATGATTTATCAAGGTGCAATCGATGAAACCCTTGGTAGGGGTAATTCATGAATTACCCCTACCAAGGGTTGCATCGCTCAATCCAGCCACAAAGATCTTTGAATCTAGCTATCGGCAACAGCTAAATATTGAAAGACACTAGAATATAAGCCTATCAGTGGAGGAATTGCAATGATGAAATTTACCAAATTTCTGTGTCAGAGTATTTCGATCGCGATAATTGGCATGACAACTGCGGTGGGAGCCAATTCGAGTTTTATTTCAGGTGCTTATAAGGGTGGTGGTTATATCCTCGATCTTAGTAGTAGTGGCGAATATCATAGTTGCAATCCGCAAAATCGGTGTGTGACTATTCCACGTACTCAATCGACTCAGCAAGGGCGAACCTATATTTGGAAGCGGAATGGGTATAGTTATCAGGTTACGCCAGTCGGAAATCGGCTCAAAGCTGGTCACTACACCAGAATTTCGGTACGCATTATCGATCCCAAGCAAAAGGTTATTTTCGATCGCATCATGAGATATCAGTAGAGAGCTACGGTGTATACACAAGTTGGATCGGCTTCTGATGAGATGGTGTTACCCCCCCAACCCCCCTTATAAAGGGGGGCTTTTCCTGCTTCCTCCCCTTTATAAGGGGAGGGCTGGGGTGGGGTAAAAGGACTACGCAGCAACTCAAATAACTTGTGTATACACCGTAGCAGTAGAGGGGGGAGCGGGGAGCGGAGAGACTGGGAGACTGGATGGTTAAAACACTATCCACTATCCCCTATCCCCTATTCCCTATTCCCTCTTACGGAGCCAAATAAGTATACTGCGACAAACTATGTTCGTAGTTTTGCAGCAGGCGTTGGGCTTCGGAGATTTCGATCCGGTTTTCGAGGAGGGCTTGTTCGGCTTTTTGACGAACGCTCTCGATCAGATCTTCGACATCGTATTGAACGTAGCCGACAACTTCGGTCATGGTATCGCCTTTGACGACGTGTTCGATTTTGTAACCTTTGGGTGTCAGTTTAATGTGAACCGCATTGGTATCGCCGAACAGGTTGTGAAGGTTGCCCATGATCTCTTGATAAGCACCGCCGAGGAATAAGCCTAAATAATAAGGTTTATTCGGTTCTAGGGGATGTAGTTCGAGAACGTGTTTGACATCTTTGAGGTCGATAAACTGGTCGATTTTACCATCGCTATCGCAAGTAAGATCGGCGAGAATGCCGCGCCGGGTGGGTTCTTCGCCCAACCGATGGATCGGCATAATCGGGAACAGTTGATCGATCGCCCAACTATCTGGAGCCGATTGGAATACAGATAGATTGATGTAGTAAATCGATGCCATGATTTGTTCGAGTTCTTCCAAATCTTCGGGCATATATTCCTCGCATTTGGCGATATCGAGGATTTTTTGACAACAAGCCCAATACAGTTGTTCGGCGCGCGATCGTTCGGTGATGCTCAAATAGCCGAGTTTAAAGCGGCTGATGGCTTCATCTTTAAATTGATTGGCATCGTAGAAGGCTTCCCGATAATTTTCGGGGCTGATGCTGGCGTGGGTTTCCCACAGATTTCGGACGATCTGATGTTCTGGCTGGGTGCTAGGTTGGGGCAAATCTGTCCGCACGTCGCAGGTACTGAGAACATCAAAAATTAGTACCGATTGGTGAGAAGCGATCGCGCGTCCGCTTTCACTGACTAGAGTGGGAACGGGAATATTTTTCTCGTTACAAGTCTCGCGCACTTCGGCGACGATATCGTTAGCGTAGTTTTGGAGATCGTAGTTTTTGGAGGCATGGAAGTTGGTTTGCGAACCATCGTAGTCGATACCCAAACCGCCACCCACGTCGAGATATTTCATATTCGCCCCTAATTGGACGAGTTCTACATAGATTTTACTAGCTTCGCCGATCGCATCTTTAATGACCGAGATCGAGGAAATTTGCGAACCGATGTGGAAGTGGAGCAGTTGCAAGGAGTCGAGCATATCAACTGCCTTGAGCCTGTCTACCACCATAATAATTTCGGGAATCGTCAGCCCAAATTTAGCCCGATCGCCGCTAGATACGCCCCAGCGTCCGATTCCTTTAGCATTGAGCTTGGCACGCACGCCCAGATTGGGTTTGATGCCCAAAGATTGCGCGACGGCGATCGCGATTTCGACTTCTTCGATCTGTTCGAGGACGATAATCGGCGTTTGCCCTAATTTCTGCGCTAGCATCGCCATTTCGATGTATTCGCGATCTTTGTAGCCATTGCAAATTAGCAAGGCTCCAGGGTTATCTAGCATGGCGATCGCGATCGTTAATTCGGGTTTGGAACCTGCTTCGAGACCGAATTGATAGGGCTTGCCAAATTTAACCAGATCTTCGATCAGGTGCTTTTGTTGATTGCACTTGACAGGGAAGACACCTTTATACACGCCGCCGTAATTATACCGGGCGATCGCTTTGGCAAAACAGGCATTCAATCGTTCGATCCGGTGTTCTAAAATATCCGAAAACCGGACTAGCATTGGCAGGGCTAAATTGCGCTGTTGCAGAGATGAAACCAGCTCGTAGAGGTCTAGAGAGCCACCGCGATCGCCTTGTGGCGCGACGGTAACGTGTCCGGCTGCATTAATTGAAAAATACGGCTCGCCCCAACCTTGAATCCGATATAGATTTTCACTGTCTTCGATCGTCCAAGGTTCCTGAGGAGCTTCGGGTTGGGGCTGATGTTTGGCACCTACTTTCGGTTTTTCCTTAGGCACGATGGTATTTTTCAAAAGCTGATTCAATTCCGCAGCTACACTTGCATCTGGTAGCTCTATTTCCAAATTTTTTTCTGCCACTGCCTATCCCATTTTTTCTAGCGGACGATTTATCGATTGTCATCTTAACGCATTATTTACCAATCTCTCGATCGTTTTTATGCAGTTTTCTGTATTTAAGATACCCACAGATCGATCGAAACTAATGCGATCGCCTATCCAAATTATAAAGACCGATCGGATTGATGGTTTCCTTCATGTGGACGATCTTACAACCTAATGCCCAAAGCTTTGAGCGTCATCGGGCCGACGACACCATCGGCACCGAGTCCTTTTTTAGTCTGAAACTTAATTACCGCCTCCTTCGTGAGTCGATCGAACGAACCAGTCACGGGGGTAGGATAACCGACATTGGTCAAACTTTGCTGAATGCGATTGATTATCGATCCGGTATCGCCCATTTGAAAGCTAGTGACGCGGCTAAAACCCGCGATCGGACAGCGATCCATTTTTGCGGCGGTTTGGTCGCCAAAATTGCCATCGACAGTCATTAAATCGTTGGGATGATATTTATTCCACAGGCTCTGAAAAGCCTTCACACCCAAGTTTCCTACGTCATCGCGACCGTTATTTTCAAAAAAATGGACGGGATCGTTAGCACCCAACCATTGCCAGCCATGCGCCAGCAAATAGGGCTTCCACGCCTGATGATTGCTAACATCGATCGCCAATCCATCTTCGTGATTGCTGTTGCCCGGTTTGGCAGCTAAGGGAATTAATTTAGGATCGCGCCGATAAACTTGATAGAGAATATGCTGCTGTGCGACGGTGCGATAAGCCGAGCTAACGGTCATTTTGAGATTGGGCTGTTGGGCGATACCTGCTTTCAGCGCGGCACGTAGCGATTCTTTCGCACCCGCCTGAAGATAAAGGTTTAAGTGAGATCCGCCAGTACTGGCAATCCCTGGGAGGCTCTCAAAGTTGAGTAAAATACTCGTCTGTAAGGTATTCATCTGGGCAATAATTTGCCGACTCAAGCCGCTTACCACTCCGGTATCGACGGTGCGGGATTGAATCATGCTGTCGATCGCTGCTTTTACGGTTGTCATAGGTTTTAGGTTTTAGGCGTACCGACAAGAGGTGTAAAATTCCCTCCCTGGCGGCTACGGTGTATACACAAGTCTGTTGGACTTCGTTTCGAGATCTAAATCCCCCTTGGAAAGGGGGATTTAGCGGCGGTTTTATTCGGGGGGTCCCCCCGAATAAAAAACCGACAAGACAGGGGGATTCCCACCAATTTCGCTTCGAGCTAGAGATTTGTATACACGGTAGCCCTGGATAGGTGCTCGTTGGCGAAGCCTTTCCGAAGGAATTAGGGCGGGGTGGGTAGATTCCCGCCTCCCATCTCCTATCTAAAATAAATAATTTAAATTCATCCCGATGGGGGTGGGTGAAGTGTGGATATAGGAGTGGTAGATGCACCCTGATTATTCGTCCCTGACTTGCCATTGGTAAGTTGGGGCGTTTTTTTAGTAAATTAATTATTTATTTAAATTCATCCCGATGGGGGTGGGGGGAGCATGGATATAGGAGTGGTAGATGCACCCTGATTATTCGTCCTTGACTTGCCATTGGTAAGTTGGGGCGTTTTTTTTAACCGCTATTAGGTGCAAATTGATAAATCCGCAACCGATCGTTTTCATAATAGATGCGGCTATCGGGATGATATCGACGATAGGTTTCACATAATTGTAATGTAGCGGCGGTCAATTTTTTCCGACCGCTGGGCGATCGATAGTTGCGATAGGTAGGATCGGTGAGTACGGAATAGGGGACTGGATATTCTGGCTTATCGTTGGTGAAGGGCTGTTTTTCGGCAAATACTAGTAATGGTGTTTTGTGGGGAAAGTGAAAGTTAGCAGCCTTAACCCGGTATTGATAAGTATCGGTAAATTCGGCAACATCTTCATACCAGCCACGACCGTAGACTTGAGACAGTTGCTCGATCGGAGCCACGACAGTCCACTGTTTGGGGGGAAATATATGCCCGATTTCCACAGCTTTACGAGCGGCGGCATCGTATTCGAGATAGTCGATCGCAGGTAATGGCGGCAGGCAAAAATTAAGCGTAATAGCAATGAAGATCGTCAGACAAATCGGTGACGACCAACTGGCAAATAATGGTTTACTCGCCGCTGAAATCGCCATAAATAATAATCCTACTAACAAACTCAAGCCGATCGGTAATGTCTGTAAGATTTCAGCCAAGAGCGGCAACTGGCGATCGGGAATCGCCGCTAAGATCGCTAGCAGCGTCCAGGAGACACCAATTGTAAATAATGCCATTTGCCGCCCAAAAATGCTCCCGAAGCCGCCAAATAGGATTAATACCAGCATGTGAGGGGAAATTGCGGCAACTAAAAGCGTACAACAAAGGGTATTGATTATTGCATCCCGGCGTTGTTTGGTTCTGGCAATTTGGGTGCTGCATCCGATCGCCAAAATCGCAAACAGCGCACCGAGTTCGGCATCACTCGCCGCCCACGATCGAATCAAGCCCCGATCGAGCGCGTCGGCAATCGTCCTCAGGCATTGCTGCACTGCTATGGGCAAGCTTTGGGAAATCGGCAGATTCCAGGTAAATAAATAAGTACCCAAACTGTACATTGCTGCCAATGTTGCCGTCCCATTTTTAGTCAGCGCGGCGATCGTATAGCCGATACTCAACACCAGTAAACTACCAACGATCGCCCCCAATAACTGCACGACTTGAAGGGGATGAACGCCGCTGAGTGCTGTAATAAAGGCGGCTAAACTCTCGAAAATCGGTAGATATTTAACTTGGGGTAAGTCTCGCGCCAAGATCTGTTGGGTAATGAGTAACTGCTCGTAGATATCGGGATGGCTAAAGCGAAATTCGGTCAGCGGATGCTCGAACCGCAACCACACTGTCGATCCGACGATCGCGATCGCCGCAATCGCCGCGAGCATAATTAAGGGCAAACTCCAGCGATGTCTGGCGTGTAGTTTGGGAGTACGAGCGGCGGGGGTAGCCCTCGATGCTAGCTGTCGCGGTTGCGGCTCGAACTGAGCTTGAATCGCCCGCGCGATCGCCTGCCACGGAAACGATAACCAGTCAGCGATCTGGCGTGCGGATACGCCGCGATCGAAAATATCTACCGTCGCGATCGCAATTTGATGTCCTATTTGCTCGAATTTCGGTCGAGATTGCCACTGATGGCGAGCCATCCAGCCGATTCCCAACCCGATCGCATATACCAACACCGCCGTAATCCACGTAAATAAGCCCAACTTGACCCACAAAATACTCCCGATTGCAATCGTGGTAACCGTGCGGATAAAGGCACCGACTAGCCGACTGGCAAATGATGGTAAGGATGTTTGTGGAAATGCGATCGATGGTAATACGCCAAATAATAGCGTAAAG
Organism: Chamaesiphon sp. VAR_48_metabat_403; assembly: GCF_031422475.1. Classification (NCBI taxonomy): domain Bacteria; kingdom Bacillati; phylum Cyanobacteriota; class Cyanophyceae; order Gomontiellales; family Chamaesiphonaceae; genus Chamaesiphon; species Chamaesiphon sp. VAR_48_metabat_403. Next base: position 395 of record NZ_JANPLS010000133.1, on the reverse strand, counting down.
ACAATTACCACCCACCCACTGGTCAGCAGATCGATAAGCAAGGATGGTCGATCGAACACGCGCGTGGGAAAAAAGCTACAGCTTATAGTGTATTCGGAATTTTCCCGATCGGACAAGGGGTGTGGGAGACGGGGAGACGGGGGGATGGGGGGACGGGGAGTGTGGGGAGTGTGGGGGGTGTGGGAGGTGTGGGGAGTGTGGGAAGCATAGTATAGATATTGATTTACCCTTTACCCTTTACCCTTCTTCCCTAATACCTAAAACCTAATCCCTAAAGCCTAATTCCAAAATGGTATAATAATTTTCTCTATCGATTTTTAGGAGCAAAGATTACGGCTTACACGCGCCCCCTTGCCAATCTGATCGAGCAATTACAACGCTTGCCAGGAGTAGGG
>NZ_JANPLS010000132.1:0-1758 GCF_031422475.1 Chamaesiphon sp. VAR_48_metabat_403 | reverse complement strand
GCAATTCATGAATTGCCCCTACTCTAAGTTTAGAGTGAAATTGAATAATATCGAATCATTCAAAATATCGCATCTGATAAGATGCATAGCTAAATACCTCTCTGAGTGTCGAATAGAGATCGCGCAATTCAAAAAAGTTGGCATGTGCAGTATAAACAGCCTTCACTCCAGATTTTTCGAGTGCTAATTTAGTACGGGGGAGATGAAAATACTGAGAAATCGCGATCGCACTTTGCCATTTATGCTCGCTCATCAATCGGGCGGTATTTTTGGCAGTGAGATAGGTATTATTGCCCTGACTATCTACATAAATCTGCGCGGTGGGTAATCCATTGGCAACCAGATATTGCTTCATTACCACGGCTTCATCGAAACCCTCTTTACCCACCCCACCACTGACGATCGTGTTTTTAAAAACTCCCTGTCGGTAAAGTTCGATCGTTTTATCCAATCTCGCTTGCAATCTTGCCGAAGGTTTGCCATTTGGCTCGACGGTATTTCCCAGCACGACAGCAACATCAGCCTGGTGAATATTATCGATCGATCCCACGATTGATATTGCCCCCGCACAGATAATTAATAAGCCGATCGAGCCAATGCCAACACGAGTTAAAATAGTAACGATCCGACGACGATTAAAGATCGATCTAGAGCTAGTCATGATGGCAGTATTAATAAAACTCAAATTAATCTAGCTATCGATCGGTAGATTTTGTTTAACCCACTGTCTAAATTCTTTTCTGGCTTCACTTGTCAATATTTCTGTGCTGCGTTCTAAGATCTGCGAAATACCCATTTTAATTGGTAGAGCGGGGAACAAACAACTAGTATCGGATTCGATATAACTGCCTGCTGTCAGCACAAATATGGCTAATTTATCTTGTCGATAACGCCAAATCTCTGGTATGCCTAAAGATTCATAAGCACTAATTTGAGTAACCGAAGTTAGATCGACCTCAATTACCAGATCGGGAGGTGGATCGATCGTCAAATCTAATCTGGTTTTACCGACGATCGCTTGACAATTTTTCAGGTAGAAGCAATCATCGGGTTCGATTCCAGCCTTCATCCGATCGTTTTTAAATGTCGAAGAACCTAATGATTCCCAAGGTAAATCTAATTCTTCCAGTAACACTACTAATAAGTTGCTGATTAGTACTTTAATCCGTTCGTGTTCTGGTAATGGCATCCGAATCTCTAACTCTCCAGCATAGTAGGCAATCCTTGTCGCTCTTTTTTCTCCTAACTCTAACAAGATTTGCTCGAATTCTTCCCAGCTCACATCATGCAGATAGATTTTTTGACCTACACTAATTTTGATGCGGTTTAGAGATATTGACGCTACCATGATACTGTCGATCGCTTCACCTTCATTATATCGCGCGATCGCACCAATTGAAAATCCTATCACCGATAGCATTCAGACGTCAATCGGATAGTGCGGAATGCTTCACTTTTCCAGCCAGAAACGAATGTCTAATCATGTCTCGTAACAAAATTTCCGAGAGTATTCAACAGCAAGTGGGCTATTGGATAAAGCTTCCAAATGTGCTACTGATATCTACTAGCTTCGTTTATCAACCGCCCTCAAATGAATTTGGGGCTAATAGCAAAAGTCCACTGAAGTGGACTGCAAGAGAATTACTGGCTTAGAGAGTTCATTTCAATGAACTTTAGCACGTTAGCCCCGATTTCAATCGAGGGCGGATGTCGAGCGGAGCAAGTCGATTTGCGTTGAATCGATTAAGTACAAACGAC
>NZ_JANPLS010000131.1:0-3421 GCF_031422475.1 Chamaesiphon sp. VAR_48_metabat_403 | reverse complement strand
CGGCATCATCCGAGCGATTGGTATGGGCAGAGATCGATCGCACTCGCGGCACATTTACACTAGCAATTACCCCTACCGATTTAGTTGCTAAGTTAGCACCGATCTGGAACCGTCAACCAGCAACTTTAATTACTAGTGCTGTCGATCTTCGAGCCAACGCGATCGGCTATCGTCAAGAATTAGGCTTGGGTGAAATCGCCTCGGTAAAATTTTCACTCGATCGCCAAAAAGATCTGTTTAAACTCTACATTCCGCGCTGGATGCCGATGCCGAATACTAGTAAATTTCAGCCCGTCTTAGTCGATGAGATTCAACATTTATTACATTCGATCGCAGCGAATCCTCAATTCGTCGTAATTCTCATTCAAGATACCCCGCTAAAAGCTCAATTAGCAGCCATTCTCGCCGCCGAATGGGGTACCAGAGTTCAAGTCGATCGCACCGACCTTAATGAGGCAAATATCCTCGTCTGTGGCTGGGAATTTTGGCAACAACATCAAGACAATTTACCGACCCCACAATTGATGATTATTGCGACGTTACCGATTCCCTCTCTGGAAGACCCTTTAGTTGCTGCGAAGGTGAGTTTTTACAAGCAACAAAAACAAGATTGGTTTCGATTGTATTTATTACCGACAGGCTTGCGAATTTTGCATCGCGCGATCGCCCCCATGCGATCTTCTCAAGGAATAGTAGCAATTTTCGACAATCGGATCGATCGCCGCACTTATGGCAAACAAGTATTAGCTGCACTCGCTCCGAATATCCGCATTAATTATGCCGACTTAAATCGACTCAATTCTCCAAGATCTGTCACAATTTAAGTAAAGGCTGTTTGATAATTGTTTCTAAATTTCCCGACTCTAATAGTTCGATCCAATCTTGCTGTAACCGCACGTCATTTGGTTTAGTCAATCGCTGTCGAGCTAAACTAGTCACGGCATCATACCAAATCCCCTTTTGAGCATAACTATCTCTGTTAGTTTGTTGAGTTGCTTCTGGTAAATTTACCCGCGTTACCCATCCATCTACATATACTCGATTGGGGGTAGATGTACCACAAGCTACTTTAGCTTTTAACGTCCAATGATAGTTGCGATCGAGTTGTAAAGATTGCTGACTGGTAGGAATTTGAATGCCAATGATGCCAGGTTGTTGTGGAGTCGAAACGCGGGTACGATAAATATCCTCTTCTTGTGAATTTTGGAGTGAAAATTCAAGTTGCGTTGACGTTGAAGTTGCGGGTATAAAAAACCAAAATGTCGGGTGTTGTGCGATGGTTTGTCCCCACACGCTCCGCTCGGTAGTTTTACCTGGCGTGGTGGCGGTAAATTGCGGAGCTAGCGCGATTAAATTTAAGTCGCAATTCCCACTCATCGAAGCACTAACGGTACGATTTCCAGGAACTCCCCGCGATGGTGGCGGCGGTGGCGGGAGGATTTTTTTCTTTTGCGTTAACTGTTGAGCGATTGCCGGAGTTTGGTGGATGGAGATGAGGGAAATACCAATACCCAGGCTCATGATTATCCCCAATCCGATCGATACGGTGTATGCACAAGTCTGTTGGACTTCGTTTTGAGATCTGAATCCCCCAAACCCCCTTAAAAAGGGGGCTAAGATCCGGATCTTAGTCCCCCTTTTTAAGGGGGATTTAGGGGGATTCAAACCAATTTCGCTTTTCTCCAGAGATGTGTACTCACGATAGCCTCCGATCGGTAATTTGTCTTTCATTAGTTTGATAATTAAGATATTAGTTATTAGGAATAATCTGCTGTGTTTGCTGGGAGATCGATCGATCTATATGGATATAACCGCTGGTTATTATTAAACCTAGCAGTGCGGGAACGATCGGAAACCAATAGCCAGATATTGTTAATAATGCCACCGAGCTACCACATAGCAAAATTGCAATTCCGCCACTCCAAACGACTAGCAACCAGCGATTACGCACTACCCATGCTAGTAAACTACCAGCGATCGAGCAGATTAAAATTATCGAACTATCTACCCAAAATGGGAATGCCCACAATAACGGGCGATTTTCTAATGCGGCGTTGACGAGTTGACTAGTCATTTGTGCCTGGAGGAATACACCAGGAATGCACTGAGATCCCTCATATTCGGGGCAGCGGTTGTCCGATCGGGCTGCGTAGGGTGTTTTAGCAATATCTTTATAACGGCTGTCTGTGGTGCCAATCAGGACGATCTTATTTTCGACGAGTTGTTTGAGTTCTCGATCGGGTAGTGTTAAGATTTTTTGTAATGAAATCGATGGAATTGCATCGGAGATCGATCCGGTGGATCGATAATTTAAAAGCATTTGATAGCCGCGATCGTCGAATTGTTGATAACCGCCCGTGCGCGCATCGAGCCAGTTAAAATGCTTTTTACCTAATTGCAAGCCCTGGGGTTGAATTTTGAGTTCGATCGGTTGAGGGCGATCTTGAAGGTATGCATAGGCTAACATCGTACTGAGGGCGTATGGTGTACTGCAAGCACCCGGTTGAGCATCCATCGAGAGTAAGTGTCGGCGCATCGTACCATCGGCATCGGCAAGCGTATCGCCAAATCCAAATAATTCAGATTCAGCAGGCGGTTGAGTTTCTCGCTCTGTCGATCCGAGATCGCTAACTTTACAAACTGCCACTAATTTTCCCAGTTTTAAATTATCTTTAATAAAACGATGCTTGGGCTTAATATCTCGATTTAAATAAGTATCGATACCAATAATTTTGGGCGGATATTTTTTCAGACGTTTGAGAAGGTTATCGAGGGATTGATTCGAGAGAGATGAGTTGCGCTGTGGTTGGGTTTCGACATCTTCTCTGGTAATCTGAAGCACTACCAAATGGGCATCTTGAACTTCTGCCGATCTCGATCGCATGGTGAGATCGAAGATCGCTAGTTCTAATGGTTGTAAAATACCCATAAATCGGATCGCAGCGATCGCAATTGCCGTACCGAAACTGGTGAGGAGTGCAATTTTAATTTGCTGTTGTTTGGTATCTATATTTCCCTGTAATTGTTTCCAGGTAGGTGGATGAGTGGTTCCCTGTTGGTAAACTGTCGGGAGCCAAGTGGCGCAGGGAAATTTATCTTCTAATCCTTGGAGTTTTTCTCGTGCTTCGCGGACCGATCGATAAAAAGAGTTACCCTGGGCATAGAGGGTGAGAAATCCTGTCAAAAAACTCTGAGCGACGCGATCTGGTACTGGTTCCCGCATCACAATTATTTGCGGAATTTGTAAGTCAGCTAAAGATTTTGCTAATCCCAAACCATCGCAAGAATTAAAGATGGCAATTTTCAAGCCATTGGCAATTGCTTTTTTGAGTCCGTACCTAAGTTCTTCGAGGTTTAAGCTATCGGTTTGATTGATATATATTCTACCTGTTTGCTTGTCTGCACTACTAGCACTATGTCC
>NZ_JANPLS010000130.1:0-3948 GCF_031422475.1 Chamaesiphon sp. VAR_48_metabat_403 | reverse complement strand
CAGAGAAGTCGGGGCTATTTGCGTAATTGTGCGGTTGCTTGTATATGGTAGTAATTACTATAATAAATCCAACTAAATAGTTTTATTTTTACTATATATGTCACAGTTGCCTATCCCTGAACACTTCCAATCAGCTAGCGTCGGCGAGATCTGGCGCGTACCCTATCAAGATCGATCGGGTGCAGCTAAAGCATGGCTAAAAAAACATCAGCTTCGACCCGTATCGCAATCACAAACTAGTGTTAAGCTATTATTGATTGATGTCCAAAATACTTTTTGCTTGCCTGACTTTGAGCTGTTTGTCGGTGGTCGTAGTGGGCGAGGGGCGATCGAGGATAATGTACGGCTGTGTGAGTTTATCTACCATAATTTAGGTAAAATTGACCATATAATTGCGACCTTGGATACCCACCATCTCCACCAGATCTTTCATCCGATTTTTTGGATCGACAAAAACGGTACACATCCTACTCCAGGCGTGACAACAATCTTGCCAGAAGATCTACAGTCGGGAAGATGGCGCGTCAATCCTGAATTTAGCAATCAGTCACCCACACAGCTCCACGCCTATGCTTTGCATTACGTTCAGCAGTTGAGCGATGGCGGGAAATATCCGCTATTAATTTGGCCGTATCATGCGATGTTGGGTGGAATCGGTCATGCTTTAGTCCCGGCGGTGGAAGAAGCGATCTTTTTTCATGGGGTGGCGCGGCATAGTCAGGCGAGTTTCTCGATTAAAGGCGATCGCACGTTGACGGAAAACTACTCAGCCTTGGCTCCAGAAGTGACTACAGACCAATTTGGGACAGAGATTGGGACTAAAAATGATAGTTTGATTAAACTTTTATTAGAATCGGATCAATTAATTATTGCGGGACAAGCCCAGAGTCATTGCGTGGCTTGGACTGTAAATGACCTCTTGACGGAGATTCAGGCGATCGATCCAGACTTAGCACGGAAGGTATATTTATTAGAGGATTGTACTTCTCCCGTGGTAATTCCTGGGGTAGTTGACTATACAGCCCAGGCTGATGCTGCTTATCAGCGATTTGCAGCTGCGGGGATGAATATTGTCAAATCGACGGACGATATAATTGCCTGAGACTAAAGTCTCGGCTCATGATGCAAAGTCCGCCTGTCTTGAAAAGGTGCTCTACTTGGGGAAACCCCAAGACCGCACTTTTCGCTTCGCGGACTAGTTTATTAGTCCGCGAAGGCGGATTTTGCACTACTAGCAGCGGTTTCTAACCGCTGAGGTTGTAGGTAACAACATCGAATTTTTACTTCTTAGCTACTAAATATTTGCTCATGAAATGTACTTCAGTCGGCAGTATTTCGGCAAAGCCAGCTTGCTTGAGTCGATCGATCAAATCGTCCTCCATGTAGCTACGATAGTAGGGTTCGTGGAAAGTCTCATGAAACATGTGCATCATTGCTTCTAGCTCTGGCGAATCGCTCACCTGAATCGAATCGCAGATGATGAAAGTGCCACCTGGCTTGAGTACGCGATAACATTCTTCGATCGCTTTTTGACGTACTGCGGGTGGGAGTTCGTGGAACAAAAATACACAAGTAACGGCGTGGAAATAGTTATCGACATAAGGCAACTCTTCAATATTGCCCTCTAATAACTGTACTAGCGATCCTGGCAGATCGGCGAGCTGTTCGTTCGCTTTTCGCAAGTAGGCATCGGAAAGATCTACGCCAAATAACGAAGCTTGCGGTAACATTGCCCTGATAGCGCGCAGAGTACGCGCCGTACCGCACGCCGCATCGAGAATCCGAATTTGCTTGGCAGGTACATCGCGGAAGGCTTGTAAGCCAGCTTTGAGCGGAGCTAAAATTCGACGACGCATTGCATCGGCACTACCACCAAATAAAATCTCGACTTGTAAATCGTAAAGATTGGCAGAAAGATCGCTCAAGTAGCCACCAGTTTGATGATGGAAATTTTGGACGTAGTAATTAGGATAACCTTCTGTCTGGATATCTCGATCGAAATCCTGATACTTTTTGCCATCGGCGCGCGCCCAAATACTTGGCAGATCGGCAACCAACAAAGGATACTGGCGCAAATAATCTGTCCACGGCTCGTCGAAGAGCAAGCTAGTCGGATAGATACCCCGTTCGGCATCTTGCCAATCGACGGCTTGAATGTCGTTGACGCGCTGCTGAAGTTTGCTAATTAATGCTGGCGGTACCGGAATCGGTGGTAGATTATTGGGCTTGAGAGCCTTGCGTGCCTGAATGCTCAGGGTTTTGTGGGCGAAGCTGAGGTAGCTCTTACCCTGCTGAAGAGTTTGATAAGTTATCTTGGTGAGAGTGTCAGCCATGTCAGTGGATTTTCCCGATCGTATTGTAAATAAATCTAACGAATATTTTCTAATTTGTAAATTAAATGCACTAAATTATTTCGACAAGTTGGCAACCGATTCAATCTCTTTAATAGCTACTTGCCAAATTCCTCAACACTTAGCTGAGATTGTGTTACGATCGAGGGAAATAGGTATCAAAATCCTACAGTAGACATGAGCAAAGTGCTGGTGTTAAATGCTTCCTACGAGCCGCTAAATATTACTGGTTGGCGACGTGCGGTAATCTTAATGCTCAAAGGGAAAGCAGAACGAGTCGAACACAACGGCAAATATTTATACCAAGATTTTCCACTGCCCACGGTGATTCGATTGCGGCACTACGTTACGGTGCCGTACCGAGAAATTCCCCTCACCCGTCGCAATGTGCTCAACCGCGACAATCATTCCTGTCAATACTGTGGTTATCGGGGCGATGGTTTGACGCTCGATCATGTAATTCCGCGATCGCGCGGCGGCCCAGATACCTGGGAAAATCTGATTACTGCCTGTATGCGTTGCAATGTCAAAAAGGGCAATCGCACTCCTAAAGAAGCCAATTTACCGCTCTATAATCAACCGCGCCGACCTTACAGCAGTCTGCATTATGAGGCAGTGACGCACATTAACAATGGCTCTCATACCGAATGGCGTAAGTATATTATTGGGATTTAAACAGCGGATAGAAAAGCTAGAAAACACATCCCCGACTTCTTAAAAAAAGTCGGGAAAGCTTGCGTAATGCGTAAGCTAACTTCTAAACAGCCGACTGTAGAGGGTTTCATGTTGCATACTTGCCAACGATGCGCCCCAGGTACAGGCATAGAGATCGTCATCGGCGAGAGTTGGAATAGTTTGCGCGAGGAGATCGAGTTTGGCGAGTAATTGCCAGAGCATCTGCTGTCCCGCAGTTTGTCCGAGCGGAATTAACTTTACACCGACACCGATTTGACTGGTCGCCCAACACTGAAGATAAGCTAAAATTGTGTCATGACGATCGAGTTGCCAAACTTGGGCAGTAATCCCAAATGCGATCGCATAATGACAAGGACGATCGATCTCGTTGAATAAATCTTGAATTTCAGGCGTTAGTTCGATCGCTAATTTAGTTAAAGAGCCGCCCATCTGCCAACTTTGATGGCGTAATTCTTCATTTTCTCGCGTAGCCGACAACCACCGATTCCAAAATTGCAGTCGAACTAAATCGCCTTGACTAGCAGCTAAATAGGCTCGATCCATTAAGGCAGTTTCGATCCGAATCGCTCCAGCATGTAATTCATACTCAATCCAGGTTTGGAGTGAAGATCGATCGACGATAGTTCCCTGTAGAATGAGACTTTCCAATCCTTCCGAATAACTATACCCGCCGACTGGTAGCAGTGGACTCGATAACTGTAATAGTCGCGATAATTGCTGGGGGTGCGCTCTCATACCATTTGAATTTTGGATTTAGCGACTTAGCATCTCCGTCGCGCTGATGAGTACACATTAATTCTAGCTGGCGATCTCAAAATATCAGCAATGCCGATCTGAGGTACGATTTTGAATCTTTGCTAGCCAACTGATTTCTTTTGTCTCCGAACTCCGAACTCCGAAC
>NZ_JANPLS010000129.1:0-10209 GCF_031422475.1 Chamaesiphon sp. VAR_48_metabat_403 | reverse complement strand
CGTTGTCGGCGGCAGATCGTGGCGATCTGGTGAGGATAAGGCGATCTTGGATCGCGCCCGATCCTGACTCGTACAGCCAACCAGTAACATCGAGAGCCAGCCGATCTGTAATAGGGTGGAAATATAGCGATTCATTTTCGGCACTTACTTATTTTTGATAACTACGCAAGATCGCGTTTATTTGGATAGTTTAGCTGATGTTGCCAGTCCAATAAATCGGCTAAGATAGCAGACAATATCCCATAACTCACCGCGCAATTGAGACTCACTAGTTTCGAGATAGCACTTTTTTACAATTCTGAAATCCATCAAATGTCTTAAAATATATAATCCCGATCGAAATCACGATCTCATCTATAAATGAGTTCTACTATTTTAGCTATTATTCTCTAAAAGGTACAAATATCACAGAATCTGCACGCAATCTCTTGCCATCGTGCCAGATCGAGCGAATTAATTATTTATATATCGTATGTCAAGCAATTTAATCGAGCAATTTAACGAACCAAGAAGTGTAGTTAGAACTCTTCTCGATCGATATCAGTATCTTCTCTCAATTGCTGCGACGCTGTTATTTTTCTCCGATTTCCCTGACTATGTATTTACTGCAAAAATAACTTCGATCGTCCCACTAGTTTGGATTAGTATCATTGCAGTACTGTCATTACCATTTATCAAGAAGATCGGCAATATCCCCAGACCGTTGCTGCTGTGGATGCTATTCTATATTTTTATATCGATTCTGTCTTTAATGACAATTAGTGCCGATGAAATATCGTTCACAGACTTTAGAGCCAAGGCTTTATCGGTTTTGTTTATAGTTATGATGTATGCACTATTTCAACAAAGATCGATAACTCATATCAAAATTACGATCTTATTAGTCGTCCTGATGAGTGTCGGTAATAATTTATTCGAGTTATTAAACCCGAAGGTATTTACAGAAGTCAATGTCGGTCGTCCTGCCGGATTTTTTGTCGATCCTAATAAAGCTGGATGCGCCTTGATGCTAGGGATGCTGATGAGCGTCACCGTTGTTAAAAAGCAATTTCGCTGGATTTTCGTACTCATAGCTGGCGTGGGGATTATGGCAACATTTTCGCGAGGAGCTATTCTCGGCTGGCTGATCTGTACGATATTATTAGTTGCTGGTCGAGTATTGTGTGAAAGACGACGGACAATTCTCGTACCCGCAATAATTCTGGTCGTATTTCTAGCATCGCTCAATCCGCTCAAGCTGATGACAGATTATTTTAAAGGCGATCCGACTGGAGCCAATTGGGATATTGTCAACCGATTAGAAGAGTTTCAAAACCCCTCATTATCAGAAGATTCAGCAATGGATCGGCAAGCTGTTGCCGTGGGTGCGTGGATGATGTTTGGGAATAGTCCATTTTGGGGTAATGGCTTAGCATCGACTCGAAAATGGATGATTGCAGATATATCTACCCACAATATGTATCTCTATTACATGGCAGATCATGGGATTGTGGGCATACTTTTTCTGCCTGGAGCGATTCTTGCTGTCGTCTATAAAAATCGGGGCGAACAACAGATAATTCTGATTTGCTTTGCCGTATTTCTAAGTTTGTGGGGATTTTTCAGTCATGAAGTCTTAGCAGAACGATATACATTATCGACCATTGCTTTATTAGCGGCGATGAATACCAATCAGAAGTGGTACCTTAAACATACAAACCGTAATTTTCAAATGGCTCCATCGATGTCAACAGCATCATTATTTTTACCACCAGTACGCGATCGAAAAATCATCACCCAAAAGCGCGATTAACAAATCTGCACTCGATATTTGTGCCGATTTAATCCTCATGTAGCGATCGAGTTATTTAAAAGATCGCTTCAGACACCCTCTCAAAGAGATGGTAGATAGTCTAAACTAGTTTTATAAATAAATTTCGATCGCGATCTTATCAATTTTATACAAAATGTATCTAAATATCAGATCGCTGCTTAAACTCCGATCGCGCCGAACAAGATAATGAAAATCGCTGGATGGCAAAAACTTCCTCAGCTATGGAAACAAATCGGGAGTGGCTCTATTAATAGTCGCATCTTTGGTGCGGCGATGGTCGTAGCAATGGGGACGACATTAGTTAAGTTATTAGCTATTGGCAAAGAATTGGTAGTTGCCTATCAATTTGGGACTGCCAAAGAACTAGATGCATATTTAATTGCATTAACTATTCCTTCCTTTCTGCTCAATATTATCGCCGGATCGTTTAACTCGGCATTAATTCCTACTTATATTAAGGTGCGAGAGCAAGAAGGAATTAAAGCCGCCCAAAAACTTTTTTCCGGAGCGACGATTTGGAGTATTGGCTTACTAACAATTGCCACATTCATCATGTTAGCGAGCGCGCCGCTATATCTACCCAGACTGATTGCTGGATTCAGTGCTGATAAATTAGCACTGACTTATCGGCTATTGTGGACGATTGCGCCGATGATCTTGCTAACTGGGGTGGGGACGATTTGGGGTGCCGTACTCAATGCTGGGGAACGATTTGCGTTAGTGGCACTAGTCCCGATGATTACCCCGACAGTTACCGTCATCTTTTTAGTTGGCAGTCAATCTTGGGGTGTGTTTAATTTAGTCGCTGGGATGGTTGGCGGACAGTTAATCGAAATGGCAATTGTGGGCACCGTACTCGCCAAGCAAGGGTTTTCCTTGCGCCTCAAATGGTACGGGTTTAACGAGCATCTGCGCGAAGTTGCCAGTCAGTACGCACCAGCGATTGTAGGTTCATTTTTGATGTGTAGTACTGGTTTAGTCGATCGATCGATGGCAGCAATGTTACCATCGGGCAGCGTCGCCGCGCTCGATTATGGCAACCGGATCGTCACTTTACCAATTATCATCGCCAGCACGGCATTAAGTACGGCGGTAATGCCCTATTTTTCTAAGATGGTTGCCAGTGATGATTGGCAGAGTATTCGCAATTCACTCAAACATTATTTGATAATAATTTTTGCGGGTAGCTTGCCATTAACTGGTTTTATTATCTTCTTTTCCGAACCGATCGTCCGCTTAATGCTCCAACGAGGTTCGTTTACCGCTGAAGATGCGCGGGTAGTCGCTCAAATCCAAAGTTGTTTTGCCATTCAAGTACCATTTTACATTGGCTGTATGTTGGTGGTGCGGCTGATTTCGGCAATGCGAAAGAACCATATTCTGATTGTTGGTTCTGCCTTTAATCTGGCGATTAATATCGGTTTGAACTATGTATTCATGAACTGGTTGGGTGTGGCTGGTATTGCTTTATCGACTAGTTTTGTATATATATTTTCATTCTTCTTCTTACTAGTATTCGTCCTCCGCAATCTCAATCATATCGACGAGATCGATTTTACCCCCGATGTCAAAGTCCAAATCGCCCAACTGCGTCGCGTAAAGATCGATCGCATTATTGCAATTCTCACGCCAGATCAATGTGCAATCTTTCAAGAAATTGAACTGCAACGATCGTTACAGAAAAAAAATGGCAGTTGGTTGAGTGCCGATCGCAAAGCCAAAATGTATGACATTCGCCATCAAACTATGGCGCAATTCAAAGAGATTTTAACGCTAGGACAAGCAGAACACCTCTGTCAGATGAAAGGTTGGCAGCAAGGCATTTCAACGGTGCAAATGCAACAACTCAATCTCACTAACTTGCAAAAAGAAAAAATATCACAATTGTGGAAAGACGAACGCAAGCAAATGAATGTCTTTATGACACCCGATCGGTGGGAAAAAATACAAGCCAAACAAAGTCGCCGTATTGCGATCGAGAGTGGATGGCAAAGCTTAAATTTAACACCAGCCCAAAAGCTGCAAATTGAAGCTATCCGTCAAGATTGCAAACAACAGTTAAGTTCAATTTTGACGGCAGAACAACAAGCTAAAATTAAATCCGCTCGCCGTAAATACAAACTTTAACTATTAGCTGGGAGTTGCCCATTCACATCGATGCCAACACAACGAATTGCTTTTTTTCTACCCACACTAGCAGGTGGCGGTGCCGAACGAGTTGCCCTCAATTTACTCGCAGGAATGCGAGAACGAGATTTATTATTAGATCTAGTTGTCGCCGACACTGAGGGGCCATATTTAGAGCAAATACCCACTGGAGTCCGACTGGTAAACTTGGGGACTGGTAGAGTCATGAAAGCAATTCCCGCTCTGGCGAGGTATCTAACCGAAACTAAACCCGTGGCATTACTTTCACACATGAACCATGCCAATGTAGCGGCAATATTGGCAAGAGATTTAGCGCGAAGTAAAACTAAATTGACGATCGTCGAACATAATACACTCTCTACCAGTAAATCTAACTTACAGCGCAGTAAATTTTTGCCGACGATGATGCGCTGGCTCTATCCCCGCGCCGATGAGATCGTGGGCGTTTCGCAAGGTGTCGCCACAGATCTAGAATTGCAACTGGGTTTCGATCCTGGAACGGTGCGAGTCATTTATAATCCGGTTGTCGATCGCGAGTTACTTGCTAAGGCAACAATGCCTGTAGTACATCCCTGGTTTGAGGCTGGTAATCCGCCCGTATTTTTGGCAGTGGGCAGACTATCGGAGCAGAAGGATTTCTCTAATCTAATCCGCGCTTTCGCGCTCGTGCGCCAGCAGCAATCCGCACGGTTGATAATTCTGGGTGAGGGTGAAACTCGCAGCACGCTGGAGGCGGAAATAGCCACATTAGGGATTGGAGCAGATGTCTCTCTACCTGGATTCGTCCAAAATCCTTATGCTTACATGTCTAATGCGACGACGTTCGTGCTTTCGTCTCGATGGGAAGGATTGCCGACAGTATTAATCGAGGCGATGGCTTGTGGTTGTGCTGTTGTCTCGACAGATTGTCCTTCAGGACCTGAAGAAATTTTAGCAGCGGGCGAGTACGGTCTGTTGGTACCGATCGAAGATAGTCCAGCACTCGCAGATGCCATGCTGCAAACGCTGACGACTGACACAGATCGGCTGAAATCGATCGAACGGGGTCGATATTTTTCGGCGGATCTAGCGGTCGATGCCTATCTCAAGCTGTTTGATTATCGGCTTTAAATCTCGACATTAATTACTGCCCTTTCCCATCATCGGGTTGCCGAATCGATCGCGAGAATACCGACGGTAATATTATCTTGTCCGCCTTGTTGATTGGCATAGCGAATCAGGTGACGGGCGATGGGAAGGCTGTGCGAATCGTTCGCCTGTTGAAATAAATGATAGAGATAGCTGGGATCTGGTGCGTAGTTCCACAAGCCATCGGTACACAGGAGTAAATAACCCAGGCTGGGGATGGCAAAAGTCACGATCGAAGGTTTGCCATCATCGGCGGTATCGGCACCCAGCCAGCGGACGATCGCATGGGCGTAAGGCGATGATTCTGCTTCTTCGGGGGTGTACGTACCAGACTCGATCGCATCGCGCATCCAGGAGTCATCTTGAGTGAGTTGGATCGATTTATCTGGGGCGATCCAATAGGCGCGACTGTCGCCCAACCAGCCGATCGTGGCAATATTATTTTGGATCAGTGCGGTGACGATGGTAGTAGATGATGGATCGATCGAAGATGTCGGATCGAGCGGAACTTGGGCGACGGCTTGAAGTGCGGCATCTACCCCTTGGCAAATAATCGCAGCCGGATTGTCGATAGCTTGTTGCAGGGCGAGTTCGATCGCCTCTAGGCAATTAGTCACCGCAGCACGAGACGCGAGTTCGGGATGTTGGGAGCTAGAGACACCATCGCAGACGACCATAATATAGGTATCGTCGGCTATAAATTTGAGCGCGATCGCATCCTCATTTTGATGGTGTCTGCGCCCGCGATCGCTGGCTCCCGCTAAATTGGGCGCGGGTTGGAGTTCGTTGGTATCTTTAGAAATTTCTGCTTGACGAAATCCACATTCTACGCAGTATCGTTCGGCATCGATTTTCGCAGGCGGCGCACCGCATTTCTGACAACTAACCTCGACGATTGTTGGAAGTGGCTGCACCAAAGCTGGAGAAATGGATGCGGCTACTAGACTCGCTCCACACTCTTCACAAAACCGATCGTCTACCGCGATCGTGCCTCCACATTGATGACAGTTCATAAATATTCGCGTGCAGTCTTCAAAACCATTTTACAGGAAGCGGGGAGTTGGGAGATGGGAGTAGCCCCTTCAGGGCGGCTACGCCAACGGAGATGGGAGCGGGGAGTGGGGGGACTGGGGGACTGGGGGACTGGGAGATATTTATTTCCCCTTTCCCCTTTTCCCTTTTCCTCTACAGCCTAATACCTAAAGCCTATTCCCCTGTTTTAGCGATGCGACTTTCCAGCCAGATGGGAATGACGATAAATCCGATCGCGATGAATAGAGCTAAGATGGCAAACTTGCTCACCCAAGCGAGTAACTGTTCGAGCGAGACAATTCTGCCCACAAAAAAGGCTAGCGTTGTCATCACCGATGCCCAAGTTACCGCCCCAACCAAATTAACAGCTAAGAATTTACCAATTGGCATTTCCACGACACCAGCCATCGGACTAGAAACGATCCGAATTAAGGGAATAAATCGACCGAAGAAGACGGCTTTAACCGCATTATCGCTAAATTTAGTTTTAATTTCTTCTAACTGCACTTCTTGAATCCGCAAGACTTTTGCAGCACCCAGAATCAGCTTCCAGCCGCCATATTTCCCCACTGAGTAACCGCCGATACCGCCAATAAAGGCTCCCATTGCCGCCGATGCCAAGACGAGCCAATAATTCAGCTCGCCACTCCCAGCCAAAAAACCACCGACGATCGTAATGGTTTCACCAGGTAATGGCAATCCCAAATTTTCTAACAGAATGCCTACAAAAACAGCGAGATATCCGTATTGATTTGCCAGCTCCTGGATTGTCTCTAATGATAGGAATTCCATCTATACCCGAAGAGATATAACTTTACATTTCTATATTAACTGAGGAAATGAATAATTTGACAGAGGGGGAGCGGGGAGTGTGGGGGGTGTGGGAGGATCGGAACGCAGTTCCAAAGCCTAAGGAGCTAATTTTTCAATTTTAACGCCTTGATAGTAGTGAGCTAAGATGCTGGGATACTTTTGGCCCTGCTCGGCGAGACTGTAGGCACCCCATTGACTCATTCCCAAACCATGCCCGTAGCCGCGTCCGGTTAAGGTAAATCCGGTGGGTGTGGGGGCGATCGTAAAGCGCAGACTGCGGAGCTTGAGGGCGGTTCTGAACTGACTCCCGGTGAAAGTTTGAGTGGTATCGCCGCTAACTGTCACACTGACAACGCTACCAAATTGGGTCGTGCGATCGGGGACGATCGTCCGTACTTGTTTGATTTTGAGACTTTGGCTCAGTTGGGCGAGTGTAAATGGTTGCGTCCACTCGTATCCCGGCGTACCGATATCGTAATCTGGCACCGCTCGTAAATATGGCTCCCGACTCAACCAGATATCTTCGACATTTTCTGTATGCCCTCCAGAAGCCGCATGAAAGGCAGCGAGGATCGGTTTGCCACCATAAGTCACAATTTGACCGATCGTGGCATTAACGGCGGCTTGAGTGGTGTCTGATTCGCTCGATAAGCCGCGATAGACTTGACTCAATTGGGTGCTATCGACATCGAAGGGTTTTTTGCTGCTGGCGCGGCTGCGGTAAAGGGCGTAGGTACGCGCGGCGACGGCTTGAGCTTTGAGGGCTTCAGTGGGAAAAGTCGGACTCATCTCGGCACCGAGTACGCTGTAGAGATACTGTTCGAGATCGACATGATTGATGGCTAAGAGTTGTTTGTTAACGGGAATTACCCGCACGGAGCCGCGATACCAACGATCTCCAATCCAAATATAGCCACCTGCTTGGGGTTTAATCCACAGTTGGGTAACGGAGCTATTATTACCAATTTCAATCCGATCGTTGTTGGCTGTGGCAATTAATCCCTGCTGCGGTTGGAGTTCGCCCAATTTTTGACCGTTTTCATCGCTCACGATCGCAGGTGTAGAGCTGCTAAGGTTAACTTGGGATACTTTAGCCGCAATAGCAACCCGCAATTGCTGGGAGCAAGCCGGATCGATCGCGATCGACCATAGTATTAAAGTCAGCCATCCAGTCTGTTTACTCACTTGAAAAGTTCGCATCGGGGTCAAAATTTAGCGATCGCTCGATTATCATACCCCAGATAGGAGCGGGGAGCGGGGAGCCGGGAGTTCGGAGATTTTGGATTTTGGATTGATAATATCCCAGTCCCCCCGTCCCCTCGTCCCTATCTCCCCGCTAACTTGGGAACGTCCAACATTGACAGCACGTCACTAGATGGTAAATTGAGGCAAACACGATCGATGTGTGAGCCTCTTCCGCTACAATTAATTGAAAATTCACGGTTATGAACGTTGTGAGTAACATCCCCCCTCTTGACCTCAAACGGCAGTATCAAGCGATCGGTGCTGATGTCAGTGCAGCGGTATTAGAAGTTTTAGCCTCTGGTGCTTATATTGGTGGCTCTGTCGTTCGAGATTTCGAGCAGCAATTTGCCAGCTATGTCGGTACGACTGAATGCGTCGGTTGCAATTCCGGTACGGATGCGCTGTATCTAGCCTTGAGAGCGATGAAAATTGGTGCGGGGGATGAAGTAATTACCACGCCTTTTACTTTCATTGCGACGGCGGAAACCATCAGCGAAGTCGGCGCGAAGCCAGTATTTGTCGATATCGATCTGGCTACTTTCAATCTCGATTTGAGTCAATTAGCCGCCGCAATTACGCCCCGCACGAAGGCGATTATGCCCGTGCATTTATTTGGCAATCCGTTAGATATGACGGAGTTGATGTCGATCGCGACGCAGCATAATTTAATTGTCATCGAAGATTGCGCCCAAGCTACAGGTGCCAAATGGAACGGCAAACAAGTCGGGAGCATCGGACATTTTGGCTGCTTTAGCTTCTTCCCCACTAAAAATCTCGGTGCTTGTGGCGATGGTGGCGCGATTACTGTCAACGATCCCGCGCTAGCTGGCGATTTGCGGATGTATCGCGAACATGGCAGCCGCCAGCGATATTATCATGAAGCGATCGGCGTAAATAGTCGCCTCGATGCCATTCAAGCGGCTGTTTTACAGGTAAAACTCCAACATCTCGATCGTTGGAACCAGCACAGAGCCGCAGTCGCCGCCCGCTATCAAGAATTACTTGCCAATGTGCCTAATATTATTACGCCGCAACCGACACCTGGGGGCGAATCGGCGTGGAATCAATATACGATTAGATTGGTCGCACCTGCGGGTATCGATGCTGCGGCTTATCGCGATCGCATCCGTGCCAGTCTCCAAGCAGCGGGGGTAATTTCGATGATTTATTACCCACTACCCTTACATTTACAGGAAGTATATCGCGATCTCGATCTCCCGATCGGCAGTTTCCCCAATACCGAACTAGTCAGCCATCAGGTACTCTCGATTCCGATGTTCCCTGAAATTACTTTTGAGGAGCAACAGCGGGTAGTATACGCGCTCAAAGATGCGATCTCACTCTAGATTAAGGATACGATCGATCCTTGAATTATGTAGAGTAGAGCTTTAGCATTTCCAATAAGTCCGATTTAACCCGATCGGTAGGGTAAGAAGACTGCTACCTCTGGTGAGAACAATGGGTATCGAGTTGCATTACCTAAAGGAGTTTTCAATAAGTCTGGTTAGATCCGATCGATTTGATTGGTTAGCAAGCTAGATTAAATATTCGGCAAGCCGCGATTCCAGAATTTCGATAAGTTCTGGATCCATGTATTGATAATCATCGCTAATATGTAAAGTCACGATCGATTTTTCAGCCATCAGATCGGGATATTTTTGCTGAAGAATTGCGGCATGGCGTTTTTCCATTACAAAAATTCGATCCGCCCAATTAATTAAACCGGGCGTAATTTTAATTCTGGCACGATCTGAAGTACCAGCAGATTTGGCTGTATAGAGATCGCTATCTGTAAATAGAGCGGCTGCTGTCGGACTCCGCCATTGATTGCGACTACAGACAAATAATAACTGCTTTCGATCCATAAAATTCGAGAGGTAGCGACAGTTGAAAAGTATCGATTGAAATAGACTTACTTCCTACTTTACAATTATAGATTATTCTTTTACTCCTGCTCTCTCTGCGCCTCTGTCTTGATTTGCTAAACCGTCGGGGAACCCGACGAGCGCAAATCGCTGCGGTTAAAAAAA
>NZ_JANPLS010000128.1:0-5992 GCF_031422475.1 Chamaesiphon sp. VAR_48_metabat_403 | reverse complement strand
TTCAGACAGCACCAGATATACGTTTAAATTAATGAAATATCTTCTCAATAAAATCTACCACATTTCGATCGCCAATTGTGAAATGCTCGCAGCTTGCATCATTTGGCTTAATCCGGAGGGAAGTGGTGGAAAGGGAAAAGGGTAATAATCACTATCTACGACCCTTTTGGCTGGATCGCGATCGTCGAGATAATTGCAGATCCGATCGATTTCAATAACTTAACATCAGTTTGTTGATAATTATTAGCAACTAATGGTAAATTAGTTAAAAAAGTGGATCTAGTACGGTCGCTTGTCTAAACTCAACAAGTAAAGACGATCGATTCTCCATTGGCGCATCGCTGCCACCGCACTATCCCCAGTTCAAAAAAATCAATACACCCATCATGAACCGTTACGCACTCCTTGGCAATAGCCTTTGGCTGCTACTGTATGCGCCCATCGCTTTGAGCCAGACAGCCATTGAGCCTCCGTTACTGCCGCAACGAGTAACACAAGTCAATATTCCTAATACCACCGTCGAACCACAAGCAGATGCAGAAATAGAAATCACCGTCATTGGCACTCGTACTCGCCGCGCGCTCAAAGACTCCCCTAGTACGGTGTCGGTACAGGATAGACAAGATTTGGATCGAAATTTCGTTCGTAATTTGGACGATACAATTCGGTACGAGCCGGGAGTATCGGTAGATAATCGCCCTGCTAGAGCTGGCAATGGCAGCGTGAATATTCGGGGAATTGAGGGCAATCGGGTGTTGATGTTAGTCGATGGGATTAGATTGCCAGATATCTTGGGGATGACAAATACCAATCGCAATTTAGTAGACTTTGACTGTATCAAACGGATCGAAATTTTACGCGGCTCGGCATCGAGTTTGTATGGTAGTGACGCGCTCGGCGGTGTGGTAGCTTATACCACCAAAGATCCTGAAGATTATTTGCAGGGGAGAAATGTCAGCCAGCAGGTAAAGGCGACATATATCGGCGCAAGTCGCAATCTGAGTGAAAATATCGTCCTCGCCGATAAACGCGGCGATATTAGCACGTCTGTGTGTTACACCCGCCAAGATGGACGCGAGACGAGTAATCTGGGCAATATTGCGGCTAATCCTCAAACCGTGGGGGGTAATAATCTGGTGGGGAAGGTTGCTTATCAACTCAATCCTCAAAATCAGCTCATTTTGACAGGCGAATTATTCGATAGGCGGACGCTGACGACTGTTAATAGTAGTCTGGGAGCTTTACCGGGTGCGCCAGGGCAAACAGTCAACCGCACGAATCAGACGGCTGACGACAATAACGCTCGCGGGCGCGTGAGCTTGGGTTATACATATAGTAATCCGACTGGGGGCGGAGTTCAGAAACTCAAATCGAATATCTATTATCAAAATGCCAATACTACTGAAGATTCTACCGACTTGCGGACGGTTAGTAGTGCCGCAGGCACATCACTACGGCGACGCACGCCGTTTAATACCTTCCGTCAGGGGATTGTGGGTGGAGATATTCAGTTAGAAACCAATCTGGGCGGTAATGATATTCGTCAAAAGTTGGTGTATGGAATGGATCTAAATGTTACAGATACGATTAGATACCGCGATAATACTGAATTTAACATTACTACAGGCACCCAGACTAAAAATGTCGGCGGGGAAGCCTTTCCAAATCGCACCTTCCCACCAACTAAGACTACCCGCTTGGGGATCTATCTCCAAGATGAAATCGAGTTAGCTAACGGTCGATTGAGTATCATTCCTTCAGTTCGGTATGATTACTATAACCTCAATCCCAACGCGAACGATGCTGATTTTCGGCGGGTGGGCGTTCTGAGTGGACGTGTCGATGACGTTAGAGAGTTAACTGCTTCGGCGATTTCACCAAAAATCGGTGTTGTCTATAAACTTAGTCCCGAAACATCAATTACCGCTCAATATGCGCGCGGATTTCGGAGTCCACCTTATGATGATGCCGCAATTTCATTCACTAACTTTGCTCAACAATATACAGCCATTCCCAATGCTAATCTCAAACCAGAAACTGGGGACGGATTTGAAATTGGGCTGAAGACAAATGGTGTCAGTTTTAAAGGTAGTGTGGTTGGTTTTTATAATCGTTACGATAACTTTATCGATACCGTGCAAATTGGGACTGCATCGATTGGCGGACAAACTCTCAATCAGTTTCAAGCTCAGAATATTAAAGGGGCAGAAATTACAGGCGTAGAAGCTAGAGGAGAATATAAATTCAGTCAACAACCGGGCGGATTTAGCTTACTGGCTAGTGCGGCTCTAATTAAGGGAACTAATCTCGAAACTAACCAGCCATTAGACTCGATCGATCCATTTAAAGCCGTGTTAGGATTGCGCTATCGATCGAGCGACGAGCGATGGGGGACTGAGTTAGTGACAACTCTAGTTAGTAGCAAAGATCGGAATACTACGCCCACCGGATTTAAAACACCTGGCTATACCAATTTCGATCTATTAAGCTATTACAATTTTTCACCAGATACTACCCTCAATATTGGTTTGTTTAATATTTTCAACACTAAATATTATCAAGCATCCGATGTCCGTGGGGTCGCGGCAAATAGTTCGATATTGGATTTGTATACTCAGCCAGGATTTAGTGTTGCAGCTAGTTTAGGAATTAGATTTTAGGAAATATCATCGGAAAATATTTCATCAGATCGCGATATTATCTATCCCCTATCCATCATGAATACGATCGTGTCAAAAATAACTTATCTATCTATCTATGGCATGGGTGGACTGCTAATTTTAAGCAGCTTACTGTGGCTGACTGGTTGCCAAAATACCTCAAATCGATCGTCGATAACAGCGGCTAAAGCCACAGTTCCAACTGCAATTGCTACTCCCGCAGCTATAGTTGAACCGCCGCGCCTCATTACCAAAGTCACTAACGCCCAACGAGTAGTCGCACTTACATCCCTCAGTGCCGATATTATCAATCGGTTGAGTCCGACTAGACTAGTCGGGATTACGGGTAGCACACTGCTAGAAAAAAATCCCGCTTTTAGTAAATTACCCCGCGTCGCCGAAGGACGCACCCCACCCAATCTCGAAAAAATCGTCGCCCTCAAACCAGATCTAGTCATTGGTGCTGCCGGGATGCACGATGGAGTTTTAGCACAACTTCAAAATAGTGGTATTCCCACCTTAGCAACTAAAGTCGATCGCTGGGAAGCCTTAGCAGAGTTAACGAAAACATTAGCTAGCTCCTTGCAAGCCGACCCCGCACCACTACTAAAATCTTATCAAGGTTATTTTAAGCCAAAACCGACTAAAACAGCTTCTACATTGATTCTAGCCAGCGATCGGCCCTTACTCGCTCCTAATAGTAAAAGTTGGGCGGGAGATTTACTGACTCAATTTGGGGTTAAAAATGTCGTTGCCGATCTCCAGGGGAAAAGTCAATTTGCGGGCTATCTCACCCTTTCGCCTGAAAAAGTCGTCACGATCGATCCTGATGTGATTATTTTAATTAATGCCCCTGGTACCGATATTGCCAAGGTTAAAGCCAATCCACTTTTCAAACAACTTAAAGCGACTAAAAATAATCGCGTCTACGTATTTGACTATTATGGATTAGTCAATCCTGGTAGCATTACCGCGATCGATCGAGCAACCACACAATTACGCCAAATTTATCGCTGAATTCAGATGTGGAAGAACATTGGCGCACAGATTACACGAGCGACAGGTACACAGTTTGAGATTGTCGATTGTCAGTCGATCGGTGGTGGCTGTATCAACCAAGTGTATCGGATTAGCAACGATCCTCGATCGCCATCGAATCGCCAAGATTATTTGCTCAAACTCAATCGAGCATCGCTAATTGAGATGTTTGTAGCCGAAGCCGCTGGATTATCCGAACTAGGCGCAACAGCAACAATTAAAGTACCAACGCCAATTTGTTGGGGGATCGCTGGGGAATATAGCTATCTAGTTCTGGAATATCTAGATTTGACAACCACAGCTAATTCTCAAAATTGGGCTGAAATGGGCAGCAATCTAGCTGCGATGCATCGATCTCTTGAAAAGGTGCTCGACTTGGGGAAACCCCAAGAACGCACTTTTCGCTTTCGCCAGATCGATGGCGTAAAATTTGGTTGGCATACTCATAATACAATCGGTTCGACAGCACAACTAAATACGTGGGAAACAGACTGGGCAACATTTTTTGCCGATCGCCGGATCGGTTATCAACTCCAACTCGCCCAAGCCAAAGGCGGCGTTTTTCCTCAAGCTGCGGCATTACTTCAAGCAATTCCCCACATTTTAGCCGATCGTCAACCGCAACCATCCTTGGTACATGGCGACTTGTGGGGTGGTAACGCCAGTTTTACAACGGCGGGTATCCCCGTCATATTCGACCCTGCCACCTATTGGGGCGATCGTGAGGTCGATTTAGCCATGACAGAACTGTTTGGGGGCTTCCCGGTCGATTTTTACCAAGGATACGAGCGTGTTTACCCTCTAGCACCGGGCTATTCACAGCGGAAGGATTTGTATAATCTCTATCACATTCTCAATCATTACAATTTATTCGGCGGCAGTTATCGATCGCAAGCCAATACCACGATCGATCGACTGCTCCGGGACTTTCCTGGATCGTAAAATGGGAGGAGCGGGGAGCGGGGAGATTTTGGATTAAAAATAACCCTATCCACTATCCACTAATCTACAAAGATTTAGAAGCCGCACTGCCCACACCTTGAAACATGACCCAAGATAGGAAAAAATTAGAGATAAAGATGGCAAGTAAAGAAGTTACCACAGCAGTAGTGGTAGATTGTCCGACACCTTTAGCACCACCTGTAGTTGTCAAGCCCCAACTGCACCCAATGATGGCAATTAACGCTCCGAAGAAAACGGCTTTAATTGGTGCGCTGCAAAGATCCCAGGCATCTAAAAAAGTGCGTGCCGAATCGATAAAGACTCGTGCTGGCAAACTGAAGATTGTCGTGGCAATCAACAACCCACCGAGCATTCCCGTGACGATCGACAAAACTGTCAGTAAGGGTAGCATAATGCAACAAGCCACGATCCGGGGAATCACCAAATAATCGACCGGATCTGTTTTGAGGATATAAAGAGCGTCGATTTGTTCGCTGACTTTCATCGTGCCGATTTCGGCGGCAAATGCCGAACCTACTCTAGCAGCTAAGACTACCGCCGTGAGGACGGGTGCGAGTTCGCGAGTGAGGGCGAGGGCTAATACCCCGCCGACAACTTGTCCCGCACCAATATTAATAAATTCCCGTGCAACTTGAATGGTAAATACCATCCCGATTGTAGTTGATGTCACTAGGGCAATTAGTAATGATTCGGGGCCGACTAGAGCCATTTGCTCGACAATGTTCGGGTAGTTAAATCTGCCCATCAGAACATGCACGATCGCCTGTCCGCCTAATAAAATTGCTGCAATGAACCGTCTAAACCACAAAGGCATATCAATTCAGGTAATCGATCGTTAGTAATCTCACAGCTCATACCCATTCAGATCGGCTTGTGCTGCGGTTGAGTCTTACGGTTAGAGGTGAAAATGGCGATTCGCGCCAATATTTTCGAGCTGGTACGAGATGTGAGTAATATGATTATACGAGAAGCACGATGTTTACAAAACAATCGATCGTGATTCTCTGCTAATCCGCAGCCAACAAGGGGCATTTTCGCGATCGGGTAAACTAGCGATAACTCGAATGTGCCAACGGAGTTTGTCAAAGATTGCATCGATGCTTCGAGCAATAGGGTATTTTAAGAGAGGCTTTATTTAGTTTCCTTCGGTAGTAGTCATATTTATGGTAGCAGTAGCAATTCTAGCAGCGGGCAAAGGCACGCGAATGAGATCGGACTTACCCAAAGTATTACACTTACTGGGAGGACGATCGTTAGTCGAACGGGTATTAATCGGGTGTGGAGTGCTACAACCCGAACGCCAGTTAGCGATTGTCGGCTATCAAGCTCAC
>NZ_JANPLS010000127.1:0-2177 GCF_031422475.1 Chamaesiphon sp. VAR_48_metabat_403 | reverse complement strand
CGAGATCGCGTGGCGGGATCGGCTCGCACGGAGTCGAATTTAGTCGCTCGATCGAGGATGGGGTCGATTTCGGTAACTTCGATCGAGACGGTAGTATTGGGTGGAGAAAATTTGATAGCATTACCGATTAGATTTGTCAAGGTTTGGACGATCCGATCGGGCACGACAAAAATTTGGCCGATCTGGCAATTTAGCTCCAGATCGACTCCCGCCGCCGCAGCCGAGCCGATCATCACATCGATCGCATTTCGCGCTAAGACATTGGCATCGCACCACTCTAGCTCTAAAGAGTTACTATTGGCATCTAACTTATCCAGATCGAGAATATTATTTACCAGCCGCACCAGTCGTTCGGTTTCGATCGAGGCAATCTCGATCATCTGTTTCATTTGCTCCGGTTCGTCATCCATTAAACCCATTGCCAATAATCCCAATGCGCCCTGCATAGAAGTTAATGGCGTGCGTAATTCATGGCTGACAATGCCGATAAATTCGTCTTTGAGCGTTTCTACCGACTGACGTTGCTCTATTTCGGCATTGAGCAGTTGCAGCGTCATTTCGGCTTGTTTGCGTTGGGTGAGTTCGAGTTGGGCTTGAGCAAATAAATTTGCCTGTTGAATGGCAATACTGACTTGAGAGGCTAACTGTTTTACCAGATCGATCTCGGAAGTTTGCCACTGGCGCGGAGCCGAGCAGTGATGGGCGATTAATAATCCCCATAAATCCGTGCCCTTAAAAATTGGTACGACGAGATTTGCCATAATCTGCACGCTTTCTAACAGTTGCAGATGCAGATCGTCGATTTCCGCACTGTAAATATCTGCATTAGCAATGACGATGCCCTGCTGAAAGCTTTTAACAGCCGCGTCACTACAAGGATGATAGATTTGTTCGGTAGAAATCGCACTCCAGTCAGCACTGACTGACTCCACAATGACATTCCCACTCCAATCTGAAGCAAATTTATAGACAAGTACACGATCGATTTGTAAGAATTGTCTCACTTCATCGACAGTCGTTTGCAGAATTTCTGGCAGATCTAAAGATCGCCGAATTTGCACCGTCATATCCAATACCAGGCGTTGTCGATCTAATTGATTTTGTAATAACTGTTGCGCTTGCTGGCGTTCGTCGATATTTACGACAGTTCCGATCGTTCGCATTGCCTCGCCAGCAGCATTGAAATACGCCTCTCCCCGCGTCTCGATCCAATGAATGCTATTATCCGCCCACACGATCCGAAATTGATGGCACAGACTGGTATGCGTCTCGATCGATCGAACTACACATTCATGCACGGCGGCACGATCTTCTGGATGAATACATCGATCGAAGGTTTCATAATTGCCATCAAAACTGCCTGGAGCCAAGCCAAATAACTCCTCATGCTCGCGATTCCATTGCATTTGCCCCGTCAGGAGATTCCAATCCCAAATGCCCATCTGCGCCGATGCTAGAGCCAGTCGCAACTGCTCTTCTTTGCGATCGAGCACTTTGAGATTGCGATCGTTTTGCACCTTGAGATCGGCAACTTGACGCAAAAGTTCGCCCTGCTTGATCGCATTATGCAACGAGAGCCGCAAATTTTCATTCGTTAATGCCGATTTACTCAAATACTGTTGGGCACCACATTCGATCGCTTGGCTCGCCAAGTTCTCTTTCTCATACTCCGTCAGCAGCACGACAGGGAGATCTGGCTTTTTAATCTGTTGCTGTAAAGCTTGCAAAAACTCTAACCCGTTCATGTCTGGTAAGACATAATCGAGCAAAATGGCATCGGGTTGAACGATCCGGTACTGTTTCAAGCCCTCTGCACCAGTCCCTGTTTCAAGGATGGTGTAGTTGTATCGATTGTCTTGACTCAGATAATCCCGCAATTTACTGCGGTACGATAGGGAATCTTCGACAATCAAAATAGTTCGTGATTTATCGTTCGTCGTGTCCATTTTTTGCTAGCTTTATCTAAAATCCGGCATTTCGATATCTAAAAGATTTAGAAACGGCACTAGTTATATAGTGCCCAAAAGTAATCGCATTGGCTCATTCGATGTAATGTCGCGGGGATCGTGTTCTAAATGCTATACACCCTCTTAAAATCCCCTCCTCGGAGCGAAAAGTGCGTTCTTGGGGTTTCCCCTGTCTTGTCTCGCCTTTTTTGACGGGGAACCCGTCCAAAG
>NZ_JANPLS010000126.1:0-3380 GCF_031422475.1 Chamaesiphon sp. VAR_48_metabat_403 | reverse complement strand
CTGCTGAAGGGATTGAATTACCCGCAGCGGGACAGTATGGAGTTGGGGCGGTGTATGGTTCGCCAGATCCGGTGATGCGATCGCAGAGTCGGCAGATCTTCACGGAAGTTGCGGCGGCGGAAGGTTTGAAGGTATTGGGTTGGCGGGATGTGCCGACGGATAATGGTTCTTTGGGTGAGACGGCGAAATCGAGTGAACCGTTTATGCAGCAGGTATTTATTGCTAAATCGGCTGAATTGGCGGATGAGTTGGCGTTCGAGCGGAAGTTGTTTGTAATTCGCAAGCTGGCGCATACGGCAATTAGGGCGGCGAATATCGATGTACATTGGTATGTAGCGAGTATATCGGCGCGGACGCTCGTGTACAAGGGGATGTTGATGCCCGTGCAGGTGGGGCAATATTTCCCCGAACTCCAAGATCCAGACATGGAAAGCGCGTTGGCGTTGGTGCATTCGCGGTTTAGTACGAATACTTTCCCCAGTTGGGAGCGGGCGCATCCCTACCGCTACATTGCCCACAATGGCGAAATCAATACCATGCGCGGCAATATTAACTGGATGACGGCGCGGCAATCGTTATTTGCGTCGGAGTTATTTGGTGATGATATTAGTAAGATTAAACCTGCAATTAATGTCGATGGTAGTGACTCGACGATCTTTGATAATGCTCTGGAATTATTGACCCTTTCCGGTCGCAGTTTGCCTCATGCGATGATGATGATGGTGCCCGAACCTTGGACGGCGCATGAGTCGATGAGCGCGGAGAAGAAGGCGTTTTATGAGTACCATTCTTGCTTGATGGAGCCGTGGGATGGCCCAGCTTCGATCGCGTTTACTGATGGTAGCTCGATCGGGGCGGTACTCGATCGGAATGGATTGCGCCCAGGACGTTATTATGTGACGACTGACGATCTGGTGATTATGGCATCAGAAGCAGGTGTGTTGACGATTCCGCCGGAAAAAGTGGTCACGAAGGGACGGTTGGAACCAGGGAAGATGTTCATGGTGGATACCGTCGCTGGGCGGATTGTAAGCGATGCGGAAATCAAGCATGAGATTACTAGCGCACATCCTTATCAAGCGTGGTTGGATGAGCATTTAGTCAGGCTGGAGGATATCGCGAATCCTGAATCCCCCCCAACCCCCCTTAATAAGGGGGGAGCAGGAGCAGAGTCTCTCTTGTCCCCCCCTTCCCAAGGGGGGCTAGGGGGGATTCTCCAGCGTCAGATGGCGTTTGGCTATACGTTTGAAGAGTTGCGGATGCTGATTACGCCGATGGCGCGGGATGGGGTGGAAGCGACGGGTTCGATGGGGACTGATACGCCGTTGGCGGTGTTGTCCGATCGACCAAAGTTACTCTACGATTATTTCCAACAGCTATTTGCTCAAGTTACTAATCCGCCGATCGATTCAATTCGGGAAGAGATCATTACTTCCGCGCAAACGACGATCGGATCTGAGCGGAATTTACTCAAACCAGAACCCGAAAGTTGTCATCTAATCGCGCTCAAATCGCCGATTTTAACTGATGCTGAACTCGCGAAGTTAAAGCACCTGAATGAGGGTGGATTTAGCTCTGTTACTATTCCAATGCTATTTAACCCTAAAGATAGCGTGAAGGGACTTGAAGCCGCCTTAGAGGTGATTTTTGCAGCGGCAGATAAAGCGATCGAATCTGGTATTAGTATCTTGATTTTGAGCGATCGAGGTGTTAATGCTGAAACTGCTCCAATCCCAGCATTACTAGCTATTGCTGGCTTACATCATCATCTAATTCGCACGGGTACTCGTACTCGCGTTGGACTGGTATTAGAATCTGGCGAACCCCGTGAAGTTCATCATTTTGCGACGTTGATTGGTTATGGTTGTGGGGCGATTAATCCCTACTTGGCATTTGAGACGATCGAGGATTTAATCGCGCAGAAAATGTTACTCGATGTCGATTATCCCACTGCTGTCAAAAACTATATTAAAGCCGCAACTAAAGGCGTAACTAAAGTCGCCTCGAAGATTGGGATTTCGACGATTCAAAGTTATCGCGGTGCCCAGATTTTTGAAGCTGTCGGATTGAATCAGGTGACGATCGATAAGTACTTTACCCGCACCGCATCGCGGATTGAAGGTGCTGATGTCGGCGTAATTACCCAAGAAACGATTACCCGTCACACCCACGCTTTCCCCGATCGACCTGCCAAAGGTGCGACACTAGATGTCGGTGGTGATTATCAGTGGCGCAAAGATGGTGAAGAACACTTATTCAGCCCTGAAAGTATCCACGCTTTGCAACAGGCGGCGCGGACGGGTAAATACGATCTGTACCAGAAATACGCCAAGCTGATTAACGAGCAGGATAAAAAACACTTTACCCTGCGCGGACTTCTCGATTTTAAACCGCACACAGCCATCCCGATCGACGAAGTAGAACCGATCGAGAATATCCTCAAACGCTTTAAAACAGGCGCGATGAGCTACGGTTCGATCTCTAGTGAAGCACATGAAGGACTAGCGATCGCGATGAACCGAATCGGCGGTAAATCAAACACAGGCGAAGGCGGCGAAGATCCCGAACGCTATACCTGGACAAACGAACTCGGCGACTCCAAAAATAGCGGCATCAAACAAGTCGCATCGGGACGATTTGGCGTTACCAGCCTCTACCTCTCCCAAGCCAAAGAAATCCAAATCAAAATGGCACAGGGAGCCAAACCAGGCGAAGGCGGACAACTCCCAGGTAAAAAAGTCTACCCCTGGATTGCCAAAGTTCGTCACTCCACCCCAGGTGTCGGGCTGATTTCACCCCCACCGCACCATGACATCTACTCGATCGAAGATCTCGCCGAACTGATCCACGATCTCAAAAATGCCAATCGGGAAGCGCGAATCAACGTCAAACTAGTATCCGAAGTCGGAGTCGGCACGATCGCCGCAGGCGTAGCCAAAGCCCACGCTGATGTAGTATTAATCTCCGGCTTCGACGGCGGTACCGGAGCCTCACCCCAAACCTCCATCAAACACGCCGGACTCCCCTGGGAACTCGGACTCGCCGAAACCCATCAAACCCTCGTCCTCAATAACCTCCGCAGCCGCATCGTCGTCGAAACCGACGGACAACTCAAAACCGGACGGGACATCGCTATCGCCGCCCTCCTCGGTGCCGAAGAATTCGGATTCTCCACCGCCCCCCTCGTCACCCTCGGCTGTATCATGATGCGCGTCTGCCATCTGAATACCTGTCCCGCAGGCATCGCCACCCAAAACCCCGAACTCCGCGCCACCTATACCGGAGATCCCGCCCACACCGTCAACTTCATGCGCTTCATCGCCCAAGACTTACGGGAAATCATGGCTTCCCTCGGCTTCCGCACCCTCAACGAAATGGTA
>NZ_JANPLS010000125.1:0-11835 GCF_031422475.1 Chamaesiphon sp. VAR_48_metabat_403 | reverse complement strand
GTCCGCCCCCCCCCCCCACCCCCCCGCGGGGGGGGGTTTCGGGGGGTGGGGGGGGGTGGGGGTGGCGCGGGGGGGGGGGGGGGGGGGGGGGGGGCCGGGGGGGGGGGGGGGGGGAGAGGGATGGGTTATTTAGATCGTACCTCTATCTAGTATCTGATGTTGGTGGAGGATCTAGTACAGGGCGGCACAAGTTAGGCTAGTATTTAATCTTACCTCCCAACTCCCAACTCCCAACTCCCAACTCCCAACTTTCCCAACTAGTGGGTTTATTTACGCCTGAGACTACTAATTAAAACTGTGGCATATTTCTACAAATCGTTCGGTAGTCCATCCTACCAGACCAGATACTTGGCCGTCACCAATTTCGACAATCCGTTTTACTCCGTCTTGTCTATCGATCGTATCGATGCTAAAGAATCTACTCTTAATTCTAGTAGCACAGTCTAGGGCAATCTCTGGAATTGGCTCATTCGCATCGGAGCCAAACACTTTACCATCGATGACGAAATAACGTTGCTCGGATGTGGGGATAAAATCTTCTACCCGCCTGACGCAGATGCCACCTTCAATCGTACCGCGAAATTTGTGCATTTCGGCGATGATGAGATCGATCTCTGATGGGTGACTTATTATTGAACCCATTGAGGTTTTGAGGGATTTGACATAATCCTTGACGAAAAATCGATCCCAGCCCAATTTCTCCAATTCAATTTTTAGATCCCCATCAGTATGATAAAAGTGAGTTTCTGGTGTAAGATCTTTAATTAAATGATCCCAATTGGGTAAATAGTGGGTAGCTAAGTAATCGACGCTTGATGTTTGAATGCAGGCACCAGCCTGAGATATTGCCGTGACTAATTTTTGATATTCAGATGCACCCAGCATCCAGCCACGGTAGATTACATAAAGCATCTGGAGTCAATGACGGACGAATTTGTGGTGAGTCTGAGGATAATGATTCTAATGAAACAACAGCAACTTGAAATCCAGCTTGTCGAAATGCTGTTGCTTCAGATAGGTACATCTCATCTACAAGGGTGGGACGAAAATAGTCACTGGGAAATAAGAATATGGTCATTTTAAAATTTCAGATCTGGGGCTGAGCAATACATCGGAAAATATTTCAGTTTTGCCGAAGGCACTTTCAATAATTAAATTATGCAGAAACAATTTATCCCTGCCATTATAGGGATTAGCATCACCATTCCTCTGTTCCAAATCACCCCAACGCGGGCAGTGCAGTCAGGGCAAGTCAGTAATATCGCCCAAGGCGTAGTTGTTT
This sequence comes from Chamaesiphon sp. VAR_48_metabat_403, assembly GCF_031422475.1. NCBI lineage: Bacteria > Bacillati > Cyanobacteriota > Cyanophyceae > Gomontiellales > Chamaesiphonaceae > Chamaesiphon > Chamaesiphon sp. VAR_48_metabat_403. The sequence goes on along the minus strand of NZ_JANPLS010000125.1, from coordinate 10,553 downwards.
TTATCAAGACTCAATCAGGACATGGTTCTGGGGCGATCGTCAAACAGGTTGGGGATACCTATACAGTTTTAACTTCTGCTCATGTAGTTGATGATGCCAAGAGTCTGGCTCTAGAAATTGTTACTCCCGATCGGGAATCATATGATATCGATACTGATGATATCAAGATCGCGCCCAACAATCTAGATTTGGCAACTGTTACTTTCAGAAGTGACAAAAAATATCCCGTTGTCAAATTAGGCGATTCCAACAATGTAGCCAAGGGGCAAACAGTTTTTACGGCAGGTTTTTTGGGGAAAACATTACATTTCCATCCAGGAAAAGTAGTCGCCATCAGTCGCAAGCCCCAAGATAGTGGTTATGGTTTGGTAGTGGGAAACGCCGATATTTTGCCAGGAATGAGTGGTGGTGGACTATTCAATGAGGCGGGAATGCTAGTTGGAATTAATGGTAAAACGATCGGCTCGATCGATAATTACCCTAGTATCAATGGTCGCACCAATAAAGCCAAGCCAGTCAGCGGTTTAGCCATCCCGATTAATACTTTTACTCAAGTCGCCAGCCAATTGCGGGTAGAATTGGATAATAAAGCTACAATACCCATCTCGTCAGCACCAACGGCTGATGATTTTTTTGTCACAGCTCAGAATAAGTCCCAAAAAGGTAATTATCGGGGGGCGATTGCCGATTACGATCGGACTCTAGCTTTAAATCCTAATTTTGGGGAAGTCTACTTTCGGCGAGGATTGGCGCGAAATGTGTTACGGGATTGGCGAGGAGCCAACGCAGATTATAGCAGTGCGATCGTCTTCAAACCAGACCATGCTGAAGCCTACACCAATCGTGGTCTAATCCGCAATATTCTCAAAGACTGGAAAAATGCTAAATCTGATTTCGATCTCTCGATTATCTTCAATCCTCGCGCCTCTTTTGCCTATGTTGGGCGCGGAATTGCCCGCTGTGAGCTGAAAGACTATCGGGGTGGAATCGGTGATTACGACAGGGCTATTGCCCTCAATCCCAACTATGCTGAAACTTATACTAGCAGAGGATTGGCTTACTACTCGATCGGCAACAAGCAAAGCGCGCTGAATGACTACCTCACCGCCGCCGAAATCTACCGCAAACAAGGCAAAAATCGCGAGTATCTTGAAGCGGTGCGGCGGGTGAGGGATTTGTAGGGAGAGGGGGAGAGGGGGAGACTGGGAGACGGTAAAGCGTTCCTCAAGTCCCCCAGTCCCCCAGTCCCCCAGTCCCCCCCTCCCCCCCTCTCCTCACCCCTCACCCACTCCCCCCCTCACCCCTCCATTAAGCTATGCTGGAAGTGCTAGATAGAGATCGCCATACATATGCGTAAACTGTTAATCTTGTGCTTATTTTGCTTGGGGATAGGATTTGCCATATCCAACTTTACGGGATTGGCGACTAGAGGGGAATTTGACTCCCTTGTCATCGATTTTAAAGATAACTTACCAGCGGGGGAGATCGATCGGGAATTGGCAGAATTGAGCAAGGAGTATCGGATTGCGCCACGTCTGAATAGTCAATTTTCCCAAGTAGAGCATGTATATGTAGTCAAAGGCGATCGAACTTTACTAACCAAACTGCAAGGATCGAGTCTGAGTAAGGATGTAGAATCGATCGAACCGAACTATATCTACCGTAGCTCGATCGCACCCAACGACCCTCAATATAGCAAGCAGTGGCACCTTCGCAGCATTCACATCGAACAAGCGTGGGAAGAAAATCGGGGTAAAGGAATTACCGTCGCGATTATCGATACAGGGGTGAGCAAAGTCCCCGATTTGGAGCAGACAGAATTTGTTAAAGGCTATGATTTTGTCAATGATAAAGTAAATGCCGACGATGATAACGGACATGGCACTCACGTAGCGGGCACTGTCGCCCAATCTACCAATAATAACTACGGAGTAGCCGGAATTGCCTATGAAGCCAAAATCATGCCCCTGAAGGTCTTGTCAGGTAGCGGAGGAGGAACGATTAGCGATATCGCCGAGTCAATCCGGTTCGCGGCAGATAATGGGGCGAATATCGTCAATATGAGTCTGGGTGGTGGTGGCGAAAGCCAGGTGATGAAAGACGCGATCGAGTATGCTCATAATAAAGGGGTGGTAATTATCGCCGCCGCTGGGAATGAGAATGCCGAATCCGCATCCTATCCCGCTCGATACGCCCACGTCATCGGTGTCGGCGCACTCGACGCGCAAGACGAGCGAGCCGAATTTTCCAACTATGGCGCGGGGGTAAATATTGCCGCACCAGGTGGCGGGCATGGTAGTAAAATTTGGCAAGAGACGATCGATCCAACTACGAATACGCCCATCATCTCCGGCTTCCAAGGTACTAGTATGGCAGCCCCCCACGTCGCTGGAGTAGCCGCTCTGATTGAATCCATCGGTGTTACCGCACCAGATGAAGTCTATGCAGTCTTGCAACAATCGGCACGCAAAATCGAGTCAGATCCTCAGAACTTTTACGGTGCAGGGCATCTAGACGCAGCAGCAGCCGTCAAACTCGCCCAAAAAGGCAAAATCACCTTCAATGACTTCTTCCGCTGGTTGCGCGATAATGGTTATCTGAACCTTCGCTTCTGGATTGATGGTGGTGCGATTGCCCTATTACCAAAACTAGGGATGGTACTGGGTTCTTATTTACTCGCCTTCTTGCTTCGCAACTATGTTCCATTTGGATTTCCGTTAGTGAGTGGGATGGTAGCTGGGAGTACTGGATTGTTTTTCCTACGCGGATTTTATATCTTTGATTTACCCCAAACTCCCTTCCGCATTTTAGGTAGTTCGATTCCTGAATTGGGCAATGCGATTTCTGGCACCAGTATTTTAAATCCACTGTTTGCAAGTGTCCTGATTCCGGTACTATTACTGATAGTCTGCTGGTCATATCCCCAGGGAAAATTGTTTTCTATCGGTACTAGTTTGGGTGTAGCTGCTTGTCTCTTGGTGAGTGCTGTAGTCGCTCCAAATGTCTGGCTACTCGGCGATGGCGTTGTTGCGCGCAGTTTCTTGGTAGTGAATGGGTTGCTATGTTTTGGTTTGGCTAAGTTCGCGGCGAGAGGAGATACTCAGATAGTATGATTACGGTGATTGGTGGAATCGAACACAAAGGCTTTGGTACTGGTGCTTGGGCATTGGTAGCTGAAGATGGCGCGACTTACGAGTTACTAGATTGTCCCCGCGACTTGCGTCAGGTGGGATTGAAAGTAAAAGTAAATGGTACATTGAATGATGATGTGATGACTTTGGCTATGATTGGAAAAGTCTTGAATGTTAATTCTTTTGAGATTTTGGAAAATCGTTCTTCGGTAGAGTAGACTTTTTTATTGGTAAGCAAATAGTACCGATTGATGATTCGATTGGTACTATTTTTTTACTTCGACTCACATCTTGCATCAAAATAAAGTTACTAAGCGAGTCTAAATGAGAAGATAGGATACTCTCTGCGCCCTCTGCGCCTCTGCGGTTTAAAAATCAGGGAAATCATTATCTGAGTCGATTTAGTTCTGAATCGGATCTTGTCAAACAGCCTCTAAGGCATACCCTGCGTGATAAAGGTTGCCCAATAGAATGGCGATGCAAAGGGTTTATCCATCTCACAGTACGCTTCTAAGTGATATTCGAGCGCGGTTTTGAGTGTGGGGTGATGTTTTGTGACATACTCGATCGCATCTGGATAGTAGTGATGTTGAAATTCTGCGCCTGTGAGATTTCGTAGTCGAAATTGGGCGGTACGAAGGGAGATGGCGGGATTGGTGCCTTTGCGTCGCTCTTGGTGGTACATCACCTGAAAAATAACGCTGACGTAATCATCCACGCTCCAAAGGGTGCTTTGTACCGAGCAGTCGTTGGCATCTTCTACGGGTGGGCTGAGTTGGGAATATTGGAGCATCTCACAGCTAGGAATGGAGTGGATGATGAATCTGTCGCCAAGTAGTAACCCACCCGGCTCTAATTCCTTACTTTTCGCTCCGAGGCTACCCTGTGTACATAAGTTATTAGAGTCATTGCTTAGTCCTTTTACCCCACCCCAGCCCTCCCCTTGCCAAGGGGAGGGAGTGAAGCCCCCCCTTTCCAAGAGGGGGTTGGGGGCGTAAATCAATCGAGACTGAAGTCTAACCGACTTGTCGGTACGCGGTAGCTCGGAGACGAGAGGATTTAAGGGGAGAGCAGCGAAGGGGATTTGATGGAGGTTGAGGTGAGGAAGGATGATTAGTTCGTTGATATCGGTGAGGTGTGTCTCGATGAGGGTATCGAGTTCGAGTCGCTGAGAAATATCGTGGAGTAATCGGGGTAAATCTTCCGCCCAGTTGGAATTGTCTTCATGAGAGGGGTTAATCCAGGTTTTTTGCAGCCAGTTTTGGAATTTTTGCGTGCCTTGATTTTTGCAGGTGTGAAGGGTTGGCGCGCCGCTTTGTTTGATGATGAAGATCTGGGTATCATCATTGGTGGTGTAGCAGGTGAGGATAGCAGTGTGGGGATTGTGGATGAGTTGTTGGATAGCGGCATAGTCGATGGTTTCAGCTTGGATTTGTCTCCCATCTGTTTGCGCCATCCCGACTAATTGGCGACTGCGGATGCGTTGGGTGTACTCGATGGCTTGGGAATAGTTTTCGAGATTGATGGCGCATTGAATCGCATTCTCGTAGATGGAGAGGATATCATCGCACATTTCCGGCTGCTGCTGTTCATCTACTCCCCAATTGCGGGAAGTTTCCATGGCTTGGATCTCAATTTCAAAGGCATCAGCGGCGAGTTGCCATTCACCCTGTTTGAAATAAACCTGCCCTAGATGACTTTCTTTGTGGGCATCTATTGGTATGCTAATTGGGGTAACTACGGTGACTCGATCGTCATTTTCATCTGTAGATTGGTGAACTATTTCCTCATCTTCTGGGAATATGGTCTCAGATTCTTCGTCTATCTGTTTATTTACGCCTAGTTGTAAGTCCAATTTTTGACTTAATTGTTCGGCAAAAACTTCTAACCATTCGATCGTCCATCCTGAATCTGGATTGTTTCGTGCTTTCCTAATTTCAGCCACTTCTAATAATGCTATTACCAATCCTTTGTCAACCAGTTTAGGGTGGTCGGCGAGGACTCGATCTTCCTCATTTAGAGGGCATTCTAGGAGTGCTTGAACTAGATCGAAATATGCAGTTTGACGATCTTTGTCTGGTTGAACTAGTTCATTATCTACTAGATCGGGTTGTTCGTCTGGCCGATCGTGAACTAATGAAGATTGCTCTTTACAGGCGATCGATAATGCAAGATTAACCTGTCTATCTCCACTCGAATAGGTTTGGAGATCGATCGATAAATTTTGGACGATCGATTCAATATACGCTTGCCTATCTCGATCTTCTGCTCGCTCTAATAATGCGGCGATCGAAGCTGGTAAAATAGCTAATAGTTCTTCATTTAGATAACCCAGATGTCTGTCGAAAAATTGATGAACTATCCCGCCATTCCCTTGACTATTCACCACTATTTGCAATAGCTCAACCGAAAATCTAATATAATCTTCCTGCTCTAGTTTGACAGTCTCACTTTGCCCCGATGCCAATTTTCGCTCTAATTGTTGGGCAAAACTAACCAACCGCTGAATTGTCGCCCTCAGTGGTGGATGGTTGCGAATCATCATCATCTTAGCAGTGTCTTTCAACGTCTTGACTAGTCCTTCATCCACCAAATCGAGGTTGGCTGCCAAAATTCGCTCTTCGTCGTTCTGGGGGGATTGGATGAGCGATTGAACTACTTGACGATATGCGGCTTGGCGTTCTTGGTTGGACATTGGAGCTTTGGAGGATGGAGAGGTGATGCTGTCGTATATTAAACCTCAAGTTGGGTTTTCATGCTGTCAATTGTACTACTTTTTATGAGCCAAAGCCATCTGCGCGATCGATCTCTTTGATGAATTCAGCTTTACCAGCTTGATATCCAGCGATATCATTGGGATATTCGGCGGCTAGTTTTCGTTTTAAATTGCTATACTCTTGAGCTGCTTCTGGATGAGCAAGCATATAGTCTCGGAATGCTAAATGACGAGTTATTTGAGCTGAATTAATTTCAAAGATATGAATGTGGTGGGTTCTGATTCCGAGCTGGTTGTCTTTACGGAAAAAGCGGCGATCTTTTATGCCAAATTCACCCATCACCTCATAACCGATCGATTCCATTTCTAAATTCCGATCGTCTACTTGATTAATAGATTTGACTTCTACCAGAAAATCAATAATTGGTTTAGCATAAATAGTAGCAATCGCCGTGCTGCCAATATGATGAATGGCGATCGCATTTTCACCCAAAGCATTGGTGATATATTGTGATTCGGTATCGAAGTTCGATTTCCATTGCAGATTGTGTGGTACAACTTCTACTTTACGCATCGTCAATCGGAATGATATACAATTTGATTATACTCTGGGAAATAATCTAACCTTCCATGCTGGTCAAAAGCTTTTTAAAAACCCTAGTTGCTTGTGTCATCTGTTGGCAAATTGCAGCGTTACCTAGTTGTGCCCTAATTCAATCCAAATTTTATAGTTACCGCCCACCCAGTTTTGATAGTACTGGGAAAGTTTATATGGGTAGGGAAATTGCCAAGGTGATGGGGCATCAGGGAGCTGACTGGCTAGAGCGTCCAGAACGGGCAACAGAGGAGCAACCGGAGCAAACGATCGCCGCACTAGAATTGAAGTCTACGGACGTTGTAGCGGATATTGGCGCAGGTACGGGATATATTTCCGAGTTGCTAGCTCTACAGGTGCCTGAAGGAAAGGTGATATCAACCGATATTCAGCCAGAAATGATTGCACTCCTGAAACAACGGATCGATCGCAAAAAGATATCTAATATTCAAACCCAATTAGGTACCGAACAAAGTGCTGAATTATTACCAGCGAGTATCGATCTTGCCATCATGGTGGATGTATATCATGAATTGAGCTATCCCCAAGAAATGATGACGGGGATTGTTGCGGCTCTCAAACCAGGGGGGCGTGTTGTACTAGTAGAATATCGAGGCGAAGACCCGAAGATTAATATCAAGCCTCACCATAAAGTCACCGAGAAACAGATTCAGAAAGAACTAAGTGCAGTAGGTTTAAAATGGCAAAAGACTGATGGTATTCTACCACAGCAGCACATCTTATTTTTTGTTAAAGCATCGTAGCTAACGTAGGGTGGCAATGCCCACCACACTAATATATCGCTAAATATTGTCTATTTGTAACCAGAAAATTGATTTGTGGGCAGTGCCCACCCTACTAAGAGATCCTAGATAATATGCGTAGGGTGGGCACTGCCCACCACCTAAGTTTAAAGCATAGTATATTTCATAAACAATATTTAAACAACATACTCAAATATTGTTTATTTGTAACCAGCGAATCGATCTGTGGGCAGTGCCCACTCTACATACTCACCCCTCACCCCTCACCCCGCTAATTATGAGTACGATTAAAGTAGAAGTTTGTGAAATTTTGGATCTCCAACCTCATGGAAATGCTGATGCTTTGGAATTGGCAACGGTTCAGGGTTGGCAAATGTGTGTCAAAAAAGGCGTACACAAAAAGGGCGATGCCGTGGTCTATTTCGAGCAGGGAACGGTATTAAAAAAAGAAGTAGCTGAGGGGTTGAATGTTGCTACATATTTATCCGAGAAGACCGATATTAATGGCGATCGAGTCCTCGTAGTTCACCGGATCAAATTACGCGGCGAACCATCTTTTGGGTTGGTAGTTCAGCCGGAAGCGGGGATGGAATTGGGGCAAGATGTAGCCGAGTTTTATCAAGCGACTAAATACAATCCGCCGATAAAAATTCAAGCGGGAGATAGTGCCAGCGACGATCCAAATTTTCCGAAATATACTAGTCTCGAAAATATGCGGAGTTATCCCGATCTACTAGAAGTCGGGGAACCAGTTATTGCAACAGAAAAAGTCCACGGCTGCTTAATCTATAAAACTAAAATATCTATGTGGGGTGGGGGACACAAACCTATCCACAAGATAGAAATTGGGGAATTTGTTGTAGGAATGAATGCAAAAGGAGAAATAGTCCCTAGCAAAGTACTGAAAAAATTTAATAATGGCTCGGCAGAAAAATGGTTAAATGTTAGAGGGAAGCGTAGACTTTTTGGTGGCGGAAATCCTTTTTTCTCTATATATTGTACTCCAAGTCATCAATTCTACTGTCCTCATGAAGGTTGTTATAAAGCAGCTATTAACTTAACCAACGAAGATCGAGTATTAATTATTCATGATTCAAATTCCCTAACCTATGTAGAAGAGCAAATTTTACTTGGAAAACTATTGGGCGATGGCTTTTTGCATAAAACTAAAGATAGTAATTCTAGTGCCATAAAGTTTTCTCATAAAAAAAGTCATGAGGAGTATTTAAATTTTTGTATTGACAGTTTAAAACAACTGAAAACAAATAAAACTAGAAATCTAACTAGTGGCTACGGAACCGAAATGACTGAGGCTTCTACAGAATATAGTAATGCAATTTATGAGGAATTTTATTTATCTTTCAGGGCAGAGGGCACTAAAAAGAAAGTTCCTAGCTGGGTAGCCGATCGTTTGTCTCCGCTCTCTTTAGCATTTTGGTATATGGATGATGGCAGTCTCAGCCATACGGAAAAGCAAGAGGATAGAGCTTTATTTGCGTGCTGCAATTTTAGTGATGCAGATCTAATAATATTGCTTGCAGGATTGAAAAATTTAGGGCTAAATGGGGTATCTTATAAATCGGACGATCGACAATATAACAGAATTAGGCTTAATAAAGAAAGTGCGGATAAGATGTTCTGTCTAATCTCGCCTTACATTCCTGAAGTAATGCAATATAAATTACCAAGTAATTACAGAGGGCGAAAAGTGCCTGTGATTCCAGCAACCGAACAGAAATATACACCAATAATTAAAAGTGTTGACATATATTCTGTAAAAGAGGCTTTTAATGTAGATTCCAGTAGATGGGATCTAGAAACAGAAACCCATAATTTTTTCGCAAATTCTATTTTAGTTCATAACTCTAATTGCCGTGTGGGTTATGTTTGGCACACTGATGACGAGCAGCCGACAATGATGGCTGGTTCGAGAACTTTGCGGCGGAAAGATCCAGAAGATTCAAATACAATGGTGGCGAATACTTATTGGTTTCCCCATACATTACCTGGAGTCAAACATCTGCTCAAGGAGTTGCAAAGTCAAGGCTATAAGCAAGCCATTTTGTATGGTGAAGTTTATGGGCAATCGATTCAGGCTTATAGTTATGGCGAGCGGAAGATAAATTTTCGCGCTTTCGATCTGATGTTGGAGGGTAAGTATGTGGACTATACAACTTTCAAATCTTTGTGCGATCGCCATCAAGTCGAGCAAGTACCATTAGTTTATGAAGGTGCTTTCTCCCTCGATGTTATCAAATCGCATTCTGATGGTGATTCTCTCGTCGGCGGCAACCACGGGAGAGAAGGAGTAGTTGTCAAACCGATCGTCGAAAGGGAGCATCCTAAGACTGGGCGAGTTATTCTGAAATATATTGGCGATCGATATTTATTTGGTAAGGTTTCCGAACAAGATACGACGGATATATAAAGGTAATTGTCTATCTCGATCGATAGAGTCCCAAATCAATCGATCGACAGATGAATCCCATAGTTTCCAAACGATATGCTGAAGCTATTCCAGTCGATCTGGAAAGTTTCTACTATAACTATTGGAGCACGATTGTGGCATATATAGATAGACCTGGTGATTATATCGAACGCACAGTGCCTGTTGTTAGTCAAATCTACCACGACCAAGTGCGCTGGGGGCCGATCTTAGCAGGGCTAGTTATCACCCTGAGTACCCAGCTAGTTTTGAGCGCGCTGGGGGTGGCAATTGGTTCGAGTAGTATTGGGGGTTCTGGAGCACCTCGATCGGAGGCAACTGGTGTTGGTGTCAGTGTTGGGATTTGGTCGATTATTAGTTTGCTAATTGCCCTATTTGCGGGCGGATGGACTACCGCGCATACATCTGGGCGGATGAATCGAAATACAGCTCTATTGAATGGGGCGATTTTGTGGGCATCTACTTTAGCTCTAAGTGCTTGGTTGCTGACTAGCGGCGTATCGGGTGCATTTGGCATCGCTGCTTCCAATGCTGGTAGCGTCGTCGATCGAGTTCAACAAAATATCCCGGCAAACCAGCAAACCCCAGTTACACCACCAACGATCTCAGCCCAACAAACGCGAGATATTGCTGGTAATACAGCCAAAGTGAGTTGGTCGTTTGTGATGGGTTCTCTATTGGGATTACTGGCCGCTTTAATTGGTTCTGTCGTGGGCTTCCGGCACCCTAGAACCACCACAACCGAAACTTATGGCCCACCTACTGGCGGTCGAATTTAAGCTAGGTAGAATGACAGATTAGAAGTCGATGCCGCAAGGCGGATGCTATGCGACAGATCGATCGGCCAAAAATTTCAACCGCCATTGTTAGGACATACCCCCGACTTCTCCAAGAAGTCGGG
>NZ_JANPLS010000124.1:0-3681 GCF_031422475.1 Chamaesiphon sp. VAR_48_metabat_403 | reverse complement strand
TAACCCTTACGCAGGGGAGTTTGAGGGGCGGCGTTCCGCCTCTCAACGGGGGGTCTGGGGGTCGGAACCCCCAGATCCGGGTTCTGCCCCTACTAGGAAAATCGATACCCACAAGTATTTATCGTTTACCGCTACGCTTACAAATAGTCACCTTAACAGGGGTACAGGGGTATAGGGGTACATCTAAAACACCAGTAACTATGTTTTGCTGCAAGATGTGAAAAAGTTAATAACGAATCAGTAAATTTACAACATCTAGCGTAAACTACAGATTGAATCCCGATAAAGAGCCGATCGGCTCTTTATTTCGATCCACATTCTCGACCCCGATTTCGCAACAGTATGACTACCGCCCAACGATCGATCTCTCGCTATCTCTGGGCCGCCGAGCGGCAAGCAACCTGGATTCCTGCCGAGCGATTGGTAGAAGATAGATATCATGTCATCGCCCCGCAATTGTGGCTCGATACCAAGCCACAAGCCCCGCCAGATATCTTCTTTCCCCTGCCCCATCAGGCATCAGCCTACGCTCATCTGTACCAGTACAAGCTGCATTTACCCCAATTGCACGGCTTTTGCACGCTCAAACGATCGGGTGAGACGATCGAGATTCCGCTGCTCGATAATATTCCGGTCGATAATGAGGGTAAATTACTCCCCAGTTTGAGCGAAGCTTGGAGTACCGCCACACCACTCCATCAAGCATACTGGCTGTGGCAAGCGATCGATCTGTGGGCACCGCTAGCCGGAACTGGCGTATTATCCAGCCTGATCCAGATCGAAAACCTCCGCGTCGATGGGTGGTGTCTGCGCTTGTGCGAATTAATTTCCGATCGATCTACGGGCAATCCTAAAGTCACCCTCGCCAAGCTGGGCGCGCTGTGGCAGGAAAATCTCCCCGGTGCGGCTCCAGAAATTGCCGATCGGTTAGAGAATTTGTACGATAAAATGCAAGCAGAAAAAGCCTCGCTGCGCGATGTGTCCCGCGAACTTAACAAAATTACCCTCGAACGCGCGGCGCAATTGCCCTTACAGTGGCAGATTGCAGGCGGTACCGATGCTGGAGCCACCCACCAGCACAACGAAGACTCTTATTACCCCACCCCACTCGACCTGACTCACGATTCCACAGGTGGTAAAATTGCGATTATTTGCGATGGCATTGCCGGACATGACGGCGGCGAAGTTGCCAGTCAGATGGCTGTTAAATTGCTCAAAATCCAAACCCAAACCCTATTTGACTCGCTCGTCAACAGTCCCGAACTAGTCTCCCCCGAACAGATTTGTAACGCCATTAGCGCGATCGTCCGAGTAGTCAATAATACGATTACCGCCCAAAATCAGAGCCAGGAACGCACGGAACTGCGGCGGATGGGTACTACTATGGTAATGGCACTTCAAGTCAACCAGCGGATTCGCAACCGCAATAGTGTCGGCAATTCCCACGAGATTTATATCGCCCACGTCGGGGACAGTCGGGCGTATTGGATTACCCCCCACCGCTGTCAACTCCTGACGATCGATGATGATATCGCCACGCGGGAAGTCAAACAAGGTCGAGATCTGCCCTGGCATAGTGCAAATCGCCCCGACGCGGCGGCTCTTACCCAAGCTTTAGGGATGAAGCCAGGAGAGCTAATTCACCCCACCGTACAGCGATTTATGGCGATCGAGGATGGCATTTTATTATTATGCTCTGATGGTTTGAGCGATCGCCATCTAGTCGAGAGTTCTTGGCAAGATTATGCCGAGCGGATTCTGCAAACAGAAATGCCCCTTACCGAAGCCGTCCAATCTTGGCTGGCTCTAGCCCATCGTCAAAATGGCGATGATAATATCTCTTTGGTGCTGATGTCTTGTCAGGTATCGGCAACCGATTCCCAAATCCATAGCAGCCAACTAGTCCCGCGTCATCCTGACGATACCGATGCCGACGATTTAGAACCAGAGCCACAATTTAGATTCAATCGCGCGATTTACTTGTTTTTATTCCTGACTACAACCCTTGGATTTGGAGCCGCAATCGCGATCGCCATTACCTTTTTTCATCCAGAATGGGTAGACACCTGGAGACAGCAACTATTACCCAGCTCTCCACAGACACAGTTACAGCGGCAAATCGATCGATCTAGAGCAGAATAGTATCCTGGCGATCTCGCGGTGGGAAGAAAGGGCGGGGGTGGGAGGATAGGGGAGAATGGGAGGATAGGGAAGATTTATGAAAATATCGCTTTAATCTACTCCCCACACAATTTTCCTGATGGAGACGCTACGCTCTCTCAGTGCAAGCCGCCCACACCGCCCACACTCCCCACACCCTCCCCGCTCCCCGCTACTAAGATGGAGTAGAGACGGAATTTAACAAACATAATATTGCAAAATCGAGCTATTTACTTCCAAACTGTGCATACTAACAATATCATTCGACTGACGGATCGGTCGCCAACCGACGGCATCGTCTCGCATCTACATCTTTATGTTTAATTTATTTCAAAAAAAGCACAACACTCAACCCCGTAAAATCGCGATTGGAGACGTTCATGGCCATTTTGATGGTATGTGTCAATTAATCGATTTTTGTAAACTAGCTCCTGATGATGAGGTATATTTTCTGGGAGATGTTATCGATCGCGGGCCTAAAAGTGCAGAGGTAGTCAAATGGATTCAGGAGCACAATTACCCGTGTTTGATGGGCAATCATGAAGTGATGTTATTAACATCATTTAATAATGGAAATATCGACGAAATGGCATTGCGCCACTGGCTGCCATCCGGCGGCGATACGACGCTAGAAAGTTATGGCGATGCCGGAATTCCGCCTGAAGACATGGATTGGTTTGCGAGTTTGCCATCTTATCTAGATTTGGGCGATGTCTTTTTAGTTCATGCTGGGGTCGATCCGTTTAAATCGCTCGACAAACAAAATAACGACCAATTTTGTTGGATTAGAGAAAAATTCTTGAGCAATCAATTTCCCTATTTCCCCGATAAAATTATTATTACCGGACATACGATTACCTTTACCCTCCCAGGCGTTCGTCCCGGCGAAGTCGCTCAAGGCCCCGGCTGGCTGAATATTGAAACCGGAGCTTATCATCGTAAAAGTGGCTGGATGACAGCTCTAGATATTACTAATGCAATGGTTTATCAAGTTAATGTATTTTCAGGTAAAAAGCGCAAACAACCACTCGATCGCATCGTCAAATTAGTCGAACCCAATCGGGTTAAATTTTAATCTAAATATCGGCTCTATATCCCACATTCCGCTGGTTAGAGAGCGATTACCTCTCGGCGCGGCTCCGCCAACGAAATAATTAGGAATCTGGGGCAGAGAGGAGATAGTGGCTACTCAACAACGGTACGCGATCGAAAAGTTGCTGGTATCTGGCTGTCCCTGCTACTGTAAAATCTATAATCGTCGATTTGCGATCGGACATAAACTTTAGTTTGCTAAGATCGTCGAGAACAGTTACACATAAACCAAATTTTAATCTACTCACCGCTTAGGTCTGCATCAAACCTCATCCTCGATCGTCAAATTTTCACATAATCATTCCAACCTTGTCTCAATTATTCAACGATAGAAGGGATTTTGGATTTTGCGGATGCGCGCACGCCTTTGTTTCCCGACGGTTTAGCGGCGTTTTTATGTCTAGGGTTCCCCCGTCTTGGCGTTTTTTA
>NZ_JANPLS010000123.1:0-13618 GCF_031422475.1 Chamaesiphon sp. VAR_48_metabat_403 | reverse complement strand
GTGCAGGTACCCCCGCTGTCGCGACTAACGAAGGCAGCTTATCCTGGACTGATGGTACCACCGATAGCAAAATCGGCATTGACGCACTTAAATATGAATATCCGCTCACCCCGCAAACACAGCTAGTCGTCGCCGCGAATGCTGGTGCATCCGATGACTTTACCGACACAATTAATCCTTACTTTGATGGCGATGGTGCGAGCGGCTCGATTTCCACTTTTGGCAACCGTCCCTCAATTTACTATACAGTCCAAGGTCAAGGTGTCGGCATTCGGCACAAGTTAAGCGATACAACCGAACTGAGTTTCGGCTACTTAGCACGGAGCGGTAACGATCCAGCCACAGGTAGTGGATTACTTGGCGGTGGTTATGGTGCGCTAGCACAAGTCACCTTGAAAACAGGCGAAAATTCTAAAGTTGGTTTAACTTACGTTCGGTCTTTTAATTCCGATCCGGGTACGGGTAGTCTTAATGCTAACTTGGGTGGAATTAGTAATAACTTTGGGTTGCAAGGTTCTTTTCAACTGAGTCCCGAATTCGCCCTCGGTGGTTGGGCGGGATATACCCAAAATCAAGGTACTAGTGGCGAAAGACAAATCTGGAGTTGGGCATTAACCGCTGCTGCACCAGATTTCGGTGGTAAAGGTAATTTAGCTGGGTTCCTAATTGGGCAAGAACCAAGGGTTACTGCTTCAGGAACAGATCCGGTTACTGGTACTAATACTACAGATACTAAAGCTGGACTGCATATTGAAGGATTTTACCAGGTCAAACTCAACGATAGCCTGAGTATTACACCAGGGATTATTTATCTAACTGCACCCAATCAGGATGCAAATAGTACTGGTGCATTAATTGGTGCCCTACGAACTACGTTTACGTTCTAATCGATGGAACTAACTTAACACTATAAATAGTTGCAAGAGTACTAAGTTACTTTTGCAGCTATTTTTATATTATGGCAAGACTCGTTCGTGGAGCGTCTGTCTTGACGTTTTTTTATTCGGGGGGAACCCTAGACATAAAAACGTCGCTCTGAAAGAGAATCGCCCGTCGGCTCGATTGAAACACAGTTGAGCTGGTCAATTGAAGATTATGTAGCAGTTTACGCTATTCCCTGACGGTAAAGTATGATACATATCTATTTAGTAGAGTTTCTCAACAAAATGATGGAATACTAAAGGTAGCTATCTCATCATCGATCCTTTCTAGTCTATTTGTGTTTTCATGCTGATTATCTTGTGTATAACCGCCATCTGTGCCGCGACGATTATGTTTTTTAGCCGTCGTTTACTTAGGTATTTATGGCTGTTGCAAAGAGATGAATACAGCAGAAGGCAGTTTGGCAAAGGTTTGATGGAAAATAATGTTTACGATCGCAAAGGGAGTCTGATTGCGACAATGGCTGCTTTGGCGATCGAACTTACTAGAGAGCAGCTCGTCGTTTCCTCAATAATTTCCATCCTCGCGGCAATTGCACTGGTTTATTTGGGTTTTTGGGAAAGCGATCCGCGTCTATCGGAATCGGTTAAATTGGATGAAACCGATCGATCTCGGAAAATTTATCATCTATCCTTGAGTTTTTACTCGATCGGCTTGATAATTGCGATCGTCAGTACCCGTGCGTTGGTTACTCATGACGATATTGCTTGTTATTGGCTGATTGCGATTATTGCTATCCAATCTTCTCCAGTTTGGCTCATGCTAGCGAGTAGTTTGTAATGGGAGATGGGAGTAAGAAGTAAGACAAAAGCCTCCGACTTTGTATATGAAGTCGGAGGCTTTTGGGTGCGATTAATTTGGTTTAACCGCCAGCTACAGCCGGAACGATGCTTACTTGGTCGCCATCGTTGAGTGGTGTATTTGTACCATCAAGAAAGCGAATATCTTCGTCATTGACATAGAGATTGAGAAATCTCCGTAATTGACCAGCTTCATCGCAAAGTCTGGCTTTAACGCCGGGACAGTCAGATTCAAGCGCGTCTAATAACTCAGCAATACTGTTACCATTACATTCGATCGTCGCGCGATCGCTGGTAAATTTTTGGAGTGCGGTGGGGATTAATACTTTAACAGTCATGAAGAGAGATGGGAGATGGGAGATGGGAGTTGGGGAGACGGGGGGACGGGGGGACGGGGAGACTGGGGGATTGTTCTAAAATCTATCCACTAAAACCTAAAGCCTAAAACCTAGACTTGTGTTTGTGCCCAGTCGAGGCGATCGAGCGTTTGAGAGCGTTCGAGAGCGCGTTCAAAGCTGTCTAATTTGGCTTCGATTTGGAAGGGTTCGCTGACGTAGCCTTGAATCGATTCTTGGGTTTTGAGTCCGTTACCAGTGATGTAAACTACGGTAGTTTCGTCGGGATTAATTTTACCAGCTTCGACGAGCTTTTTGAGGACGGCAATGGTGGTACCACCAGCAGTTTCAGTAAAGATGCCTTCGGTTTCCGCTAGTAGTTTCATCCCTTCGATGATTTCGGCATCGGTGACGGATTCGATGTTACCGTTGGTTTTGCGGGCGAGTTCTAGTGCGTAAATGCCGTCAGCAGGGTTGCCAATCGCGATCGATTTGGCGATCGTATTGGGTTTGACTGGGGTGACAAAATCGCGACCTGCGGCATAAGCTTGAGCAATGGGAGAGCAGCCTTCAGCTTGCGCGCCGCTGAACCGAACGGGCTTATCTTCGACTAAGCCGACTTTGATAAATTCTTGAAAGCCTTTGTGAATTTTAGTAAATAACGAACCAGAAGCTAATGGCGCGACGATGTGGTCGGGTAATTGCCAACCTAGTTGTTCGGCAACTTCATAGCCGAGCGTTTTGGAGCCTTCGGAGTAATAAGGGCGAAGATTGATATTGACAAATCCCCAACCATAAGTATTGGCAACTTCACAACAAAGGCGATTTACTTGGTCGTAGTTGCCTTGAACTGCCATGACAGTAGGGCCATAGATGACTGTACCGAGGACTTTACCTGCTTCAAGGTCTGCGGGGATAAATACGCAACAGTCTAAGCCTGCATGAGCCGCGATCGCGGCGGTGGAATTGGCTAAGTTACCAGTACTCGCACAAGAAATAGTCGAGAAGCCAAATTCTTTGGCTTTGGAAAGTGCCACCGATACCACCCGATCCTTGAAGCTCAATGTGGGCATATTTACAGCATCGTTTTTAATATAGAGATTTTTTAAGCCCAGGCGACGCGCTAACCGATTGGCTTTGAGTAATGGTGTCATCCCGGTACCGACATCGACGATATGCTCGTCGGGAACGGGGAGTAAATCTTTGTACCGCCAAATCGAGTTGGGGCCTGCTTTGATGCTCTCGCGAGTCACCTTAGTCCGGAGATAATCGTAATCGTATTGCACTTCCAATGGCCCAAAGCAGAGTTCGCAAATGTGGGTGGCTTTGAGTTCGTACTCAGTACCGCACTCTTTACAGGCTAGTCCTTTGGCGGCAGTCGTTCTGGTGCTGTTTAAGGTTGCTTGGGTCATGGTGGGAGGGCGTGGTGATTAGGTATCCGTCTACTTGTTGAAAAACAGCTTATCATGGCTCGATCGAGCCGTCAAATATACCCGACTATTTTAGTCGGGTATTGGGGCGTGTGGTTGTGCCTACGCAGGCTATCGCCAACGGCTCCGCTCAACCACCGGGGGGTGTGGGAGGTGTGTGGGGAGAAACCAAGAACGCAGTTCCAAAACCTATTCACTATCCACTATTCCCTAAAGCCTAAATTTTGAAAGATGACTTCAGGAAAGGGACTGGTAGATTTGGGTGCGAGTAGTGGCAAGTTAATTTGTTTGAGATGGCGATCGAAAAAGGCTAAGGTATAACGATTGATAATTTCCATTGCGCGTGTGTGTGGAATTTTGCCCCCGCCATTGACAAACCGCGATCGGAGGGGATAATCGGAAAAACTCATGTGAGCAGCACCCAAGAGGGTAAGATTATAGCCGCCATGTCGAGCTAACCATCGCTCTCGCTGTTGGAATCCCCACTCATCTGTGAGTTGTCCGCGCCGTTTGCTCCCGTTGGTGGAGCGGAGTTCGGCAGCGGTGGGACGGGGATAATCGGAATTCATAAATAAAAATGGTCGATCGGCACCTTGTTGTGCGGAAGAGCCAAACATCAAGCCATCCATATTCATGCCAGCTTTAAGTCGCGTATCGATCGCACATGCTTGTGCGGCAACTGCGCCACCGAATGAATGTCCGAAAATGCCAATTCGATCGAGATTGAGGCTGCCTTTTAAAAGTGGATGAGTGTTAAATTCTGGCAATCGATCGAGGATAAATCGTACATCTTGAGTTCTTAAATCGAGTTGCGATCGGGCGACATTGAGAAAATTTGCCATTGCGGCATCTGAAGAGGTGTAATCGGCAGCTAAATTGCTGCGAATGACTCTACCGCTAGGGTAAATCGCGATCGGTACCGAGCAAGCATGTTCTAAACCAATGACGACATAACCGTGACTGGCTAGCTCTTGAGTTTGAAAGGTATTATCGGTTTTAAAGCCGCCCCATGAAGGCGTATAAATAATTATCGGGTATGGAGTGGCAGTTGTCGCGATCGGTGCCGCTTGAATGGCATGGGTTTTAACCAATCTCAAATGACTGAATAATCCAGCCGGAACCAACCGTGCATCTTCAAAGTAGGGAGTTTTGGGACTATTATTAGCGATCGCTGGATACCAAACGCGAACGACTAGTTCTCGATTGGCAGTATTAGTAGTCGGATCGCACAATTCAATTCGCGATTTATCGATCGCATGAAGTGAGATCGTACCGACAGCATATTTACCAGTCGGGACTGGTAATGTAAAAATAGGGTATGCGTAAAACAGGATTACTGAAACTAGAGCACCAATTATGCCTATGCCGATCGCGGTGGGAAATAGCCAGGGTAGGTTAATAGTCAGCTTTAGTCGCTCTAAAATGACTATTAATAGTAGGCTAGCAGCCGCTCCTAATGCTGGAATCATTTGCCAGCAGTAATTACCCCGGAGTGAATCGATCGTGCTGGGAGTGCCGATGGCGATTGCCACAGCCAGCAGCAATAAATATTTATACCCATTCATAGGTTAGAAATTTTGGAGATTGTCGAGCCTCCTCTCCTAACCCAATTGTAGTTCGATCGTGACGATTCTCTTAACAGAGAGGCTTCGCCAACGAAGATCGCGTTAATAAGATCCTTCTTTAAACAACACTACTTTAATTGTTTCGAGTAAAATCTTTAAATCGAGCGCGAGCGACCATTGAAGAATATAAACCATATCCCAGTAAAAGATCTCTTCAGAGTCGCTGCTCGTGCGGCCTTTGACCTGCCACAATCCGGTAATTCCAGGTAAAACTTCGTAACGTAAAAACCTGTCGCGATCGAGATCGTTAACGTCTTGGATCGATAGCTCGTAGTCGCGGACGGCGATCGGACGAGGGCCGACGAGGCTCATTTGTCCTTGGAGCACGTTGAATAATTGTGGTAATTCATCTAAGCTGTAGTGGCGTAAGAATCTACCAATTTTGGTAATCCGAGGGTCTTCTTTGATTTTAAAGAGAACGCCACCTTTGACTTCGTTTTGTTCTTCTAGCTCTTTTTGCAGCTCGCTGGCATTGGCAACCATCGTCCGGAATTTCCAAACGCGGAACCGACGACCTTTAAGACCGACACGGTATTGTCTGTAAAAAATCGCACCGGGCGAAGAGCGTTTGACGAGAACGGCGATCGCAATCAACAGCGGCGATAACAGGATTGTCAATATTAACGCAGCAACCCAATCGAGTAACCGTTTCAGCCAGAAATTAACGCCAAAAATTGCTAAAGATTTAAAGCGAACGGTAGGGATTTCTTCAATCATTTTGGTTTCAGATGCCCGTTGGGGTAGCTGCAACTCTGTCGGCACTACTCGGAGATGAATTCCGGCGGCTTTAAGGTTCCAAAACAGAATAATTTGATTGTCAATTAGCTGTTGAGAGCAAATAAATACTTCACTAATTTCGCGCGATTTCACCAGATCGATAATTTGGTCTAATTGTTTTTGGATGTCCCATACAGATAAATCGATGATGCTATCGACTCGAAATTGTTGGGATCTAACTATTAGTTTGCTGACCTTATCTATATCCGCGCGCTCGCCAATTAAGACGACAGCTTGCTGTAATGCTGGATTGCGTTTGCGAATCTGAATTGTAGCTAGATCGAATAAAAATCTCGCCGAGCTGATAAACAGAAAGTTTAATACCCACGCGATCGCAAATACCGAGCGCGATACCCACCACAGTCCTGGTTGATAAAAGAACGCAGCAATTAAAATCATTAGTTGCGCTAACGTTAATGATTTCAATAACTTGGCAAATCGATTTAGTTTGTCATCGGTACCATAAAACCCAGAAGCAGCCAGGGTGCCTACTGTGACGGCAAGGATTGGCACCAGCGGATCGGAAATATGTCTGCCCAAAGTTGGCGTACCAATTTTATCTGCGACGAACCACGATGCCAATAACATCCCAGTATCGAGTGCGATTAGCGCGAACGAGCGCAGCACCATTAATGGTGTCCGCCACCGAATTGCCAAATTTGTCGCGCGAATATCTTCGGTCTGCCAGAGATTGATGATGGGGTCGATTTTTTTTAACTCGGTCATGCGATCGCTCCGAAAGTATGTGATATGGAGTCAAATAAAATTCTTGCAGTGATCTCAGTCACGAATAATTTGTGATAATTTTTGAAGATACTTTGGTGAGAATAATATCCTATTCATCATCGCTAAAAAACTCGAATAATGTCAACGATCGCGCAGCTAAATTTATATAAACATATTAACTAGCAGATCTAGTCAATGGCTAGACGATCGAGATGAATGTCGCAAACTAAATCTAAGTTCGCTTAGATACATACCTCCGATACATTCAGTCATCTGGCTGTTGATAATTGCCAAAATTTGGAGAAAGATTAAGAAAATCGCTCTATAGCTAACGATCGAGAGGCTTATATAAAATGCCGATCGTCGATCTTTAAGTTTCTAGCAATTCAAATTAGCTCTTACGTATTTTGATGTAAAGACTGGGCATTATCTAATACTTTTACATCCGAATCTAACCGAGCCGATCGACAAAGATCGAATGTAAATTTAAGCGATCGAGCGTACTGTCGCCATGCCAGAGCGAAACTCAAGTAATCTAGAGACACGATCGATTTAGTAGGATCTGCACGATCGTGCCTAGATGTAGGCAAAAAACCGATAATTTGCTCCAAATCGATAACAGCCGCCACCACGCCATCACAGAAAAATCAGATCGGGGAGTCAAAAGTTTATGCATCGACCACTACTAAATACGCGCTGGTCGCGCGTATCGATTATTATTCCGGCATATAACAGTAGTGAATTTTTGCCGTTCGCGATCGAAAGTGCGCTCGCACAGGCAGCTCCAGAGATCGAGGTCGAAATTGTGGTCGTCGATGATGGTTCGACTGACGATACTAGCGCGGTATGCGAGCGGTATCCGACAGTTAAGTATGTTTATCAAAGCAATCAAGGGTTGCCAGGTGCGCGCAATGCGGGGATTGCGGCGAGTAGTGGTAGCTATTTAATTTTTTTAGATGCTGACGATTGTTTGTTACCAGGAGCGGTAGAGTTCGGTGCGAATTGCCTCGATGAGAGATCTGAGGCTGGGTTCGTGTTTGGGCGATATGTATTTAAAGCGATCGATCCCGACGGATCGTATCGCAATCGGACGCTGTTTGCCGAGCCGCCACCAGTAGCTAGTTATGCGACGATTGTTTCTTGCCAGCATAATATTCAATGTGCGACAGCAATTTTTCGACGGGAGGCGATCGAGGCGGTGGGAGGATTCGCACCCAATCTCGAAGATATGAATTTGTGGTTGGGAGTCGCGCGTCAATTCCCCATTTATTTTCACGATCGAGTCGTTTCGGAATATCGCTATCACGGGAGTAACGAATCGAGCAAATCGGGTAAAATGCTCGCAGCGACAATGCGAACGCATGTTTTGGAAGCCGACTACGTGCGGCAAACTGGCAATTTAGAACTGATAGCGGCGTATGAAACCGGACGATCGGCTTGGATAAAATTTTATGGCGATCGACTCATCTTTGAGGCAATTCGCTCGATTCAGGCGGGGGAATGGATTGAGGCGATCGGCAAGCTAAGGATAATTATCCACTACGATCCGCAATTGCAATCGATCGATCGGGAAGCATACACAGCAGCGACGACAGATTTAGCCGCTTATTTACAAAAACCTGCCAATTTGCCCCTATTCGTGGAGATCGGGGAAGCGGCGCAGGAGTGGGGCTATAATCCCGAACTTTTCGATCTGGCGACGATCGATCTTATCGAGCGAGATGTGCGCGCGATGCTGGCGAGGATCGGCGTGTCGATTGCCGATGGGACTCAATCGCCTGCTATGAGCGATTTACAAAGACAGCAAATATTATTCGACTGGAACGATACCAGCACCGACTATCCGCGCGATAACTGCATTCATCAGATCTTCGAGCGACAAGTAGCCGAGCGTGGTGACGCGATCGCTTTAGTCTATCAACAGCAACAACTTACTTACACACAACTCAACCGCCAAGCCAATCAACTCGCCCACCATCTGATTTCCCTCGGCATCCAACCCGAAGATCTCGTCGCTATTGCGCTCGATCGCTCCCTCGATACTATTATTACTATCCTCGCCATTCTGAAAGCTGGCGGCGGCTATCTCCCCCTCGACTCCAGCCAGCCCTTAGCACGACTCGCCTTTATTATCGAGAATGCAGGTGTATCGAGGCTGATAACTAAAACAGCATTATTGAATCGATTACCCGCACATACCGCCCAAATTATCGATCTCGACACCGCCGCAGTGGAGATCGCCGATCGTCCGACTACCAATCCTCAGCTCGTGCTAGCTGCCGATAACTTAGCCTACGTCATGTACACATCTGGTTCCACCGGGAACCCCAAAGGTGTATGTATTCCCCATCGCGGTGTCGTTAGGCTGGTGAAATCGACTAATTATCTCGATTTTAGTCCCCAGCAAGTTTTTCTCCAATTGGCTCCCTTGGGTTTCGATGCCTCGACTTTTGAGATTTGGGGCAGCTTGCTTAATGGTGCCAAACTGGTGCTATTTCCCGCCGAGAAGCCCTCGTTAGCGCAATTAGGTGAAATCGTTAGCAGCGAGGGAATTACTACGCTGTTGCTGACGACAGGGCTGTTTCACTTGATGGTAGACGAACGGTTGGCGGATCTAAAACCGCTCCGACAATTACTGGCGGGCGGCGATGTTTTATCGGTGCCTCACGTCCAAAAAGTGTTATCTGTGCTAACAGATTGCCAGTTGATTAATGCTTACGGCCCGACCGAGAATACCACTATTGCCTGTTGTTATCAAATTTCGCGCACCGATCCAGATTTGAAATCGATTCCCATTGGTAAGCCGATCTCTAATACTCAAGTTTATATTTTAGATGCCGATTTACAGCCCGTGCCGATCGGGGTAGAGGGCGAACTGCACATCGGTGGGGATGGGCTGGCGCGCGGTTATTTACACCGCCCCGATTTGGATGCCCAAAAGTTTATCGCTCATCCGCTGGCTGAGGTGGGAAGACTCTACAAAACTGGAGATCGGGCGCGCTATTTACCCGATGGAAATATTGAATTTTTAGGGCGGATCGACAATCAGGTGAAGATTCGCGGCTTTCGGATCGAGCTGGGCGAAGTGGAGGCGACGCTAGCCATGCATCCCAGCGTGCGGGAGGCGATCGCGATCTTGCGGGAAGATCGCCCTGGTGACAAACGGTTGGTGGCTTATGTGGTGCCAGATCCGATCTCACCTGTCGAAATTTCCCAACTGCGGAACGATCTCCAGCAACAGTTACCTGAATATGCAATTCCAGCGGCTTTTGTCTATGTGGCGGCGATGCCGTTGACGGCAAATGGTAAGGTCGATCGCAAGGCGTTACCGCTGCCAGATCTAGTTAATTCTCGATCGGCAAAGATTGATATCGACAACCGGATCGAGCGGGTATTAATGGAGATTTGGCAAGAAATTCTGCGGATCGAAACCATCGATCTCGATGATAATTTTTTCGATTTGGGTGGAAATTCTTTATTAGGATTGCAGGCGATCGAACGGATTCAACAGCGATGCGATCTCAAACTTTCGGTCGTCCGACTTTATCAGTATGCGACGATTCGATCGATGGCACGATACGTGGCTGAATCGCTCGGTGGAAATATAATTCAGGCTAATGTCGATCGAACTAAACCCTCACTACCAGTCGCAAATAATGGCGTAGCAGTCATCGGGATGGTGGGCAGATTTCCAGGGGCAAATAGCATTACCGAATTATGGGAAAATCTACGGGCTGGACGCGAATCGATCTCGTTTTTCGATCTCGATGAAATCGATCGGAGCGTCGATCCAGAATTACTTGCCGATCCTAATTATGTCCGAGCTAAAGGTGTAATGGCGGGGGCAGAATCGTTCGATGCGAGCTTTTTTCAGATCGCCGAACGCGAAGCCGAAATGATGGATCCCCAAGCGCGAATTTTAATGGAACTCGCACACGAGGCTTTAGAACATGCGGGTTATCCAGCCGCAGCCGAGAACAAAATTGGGATTTATGCTGGATCGGCTGAAAATACTTATTTTGAGAAACATCTGAGCGGACGCGGCGACATTCTCGATCGGTTTGGCGAATTTCAGACGCATTTAGTCAACGATCGCGATTATTTTACCACTAGAGCTTCATATAAATTAAATCTCCAAGGGCCGAGTATTAATATCAGTACGGCTTGCTCGACTTCTTTAGTCGCAATTATTCAAGCTTATCAGGGCTTATTAAATGGGCAATGCGATCTTGCCTTGGCAGGTGGGGTGGCAATTAGTACGCCCCAAAATCAGGGCTATTTACATCAGGAAGGATCGATCTTGACTCCCGATGGGCATTGTCGTCCGTTCGATGCTCAGGCTGGGGGGACATCTTTTAATAATGGTGGCGCACTCGTCGTCTTAAAACGGTTAGAAGAAGCGATCGCGGATGGCGATCGAATTTATACTGTCATTAAAGGTGTCGGCATTAATAACGATGGTGCCGATAAGGTGAGCTTTACCGCGCCCAGCGTCAAGGGACAAATGGGGGCGATCCTCCAGGCGCAACAGCAAGCAGGCGTGCATCCAGACACGATTTCATACATCGAGGCGCACGGTACAGCCACCGCTTTGGGCGATCCGATCGAAGTTGAAGCCCTCACTCAAGCATTTCGGACGCAAACCCAGGCAAAACAATTTTGCGGCATCGGTTCGATTAAGAGCAATCTAGGACATTTAACCGCCGCCGCTGGCGTAGCGGGATTTATCAAAACAGTTTTGGCTCTCTACCATCGCCAAATTCCGCCGAGTATTAATTACGATCGACCGAATCCCCATATCGATTTTACAGAAAGTCCCTTTTATGTCACCGATCGATTAGTCGATTGGCAAGCGACAGACACGCCGCGTCGTGCGGGGGTGAGTTCCTTCGGCGGCGGCGGTACCAATGCCCACGTCATCCTGGAAGAACCGCCAGCCAGCTTACCATCTAGCTCCTCGCGCCCAGCTCAATTATTGCTCCTGTCGGCTAAAACCGAACTAGCACTCGATCGACTGACAACCAATTTACGCGACTATTTACAGCAGCATCCCGAACTAAATTTAGCAGATGTCGCCTATACCCTCCAACAAGGTCGTCAGCATTACCATTACCGACGATCGATCTGCTGTCAAAATCTGGCTGAAGCGATCGAAAATTTGACAACATTACCACCGCAATTAACGGCAACTCGACATCTGAGTGGCAAAACTGCAAATGTGGTATTCATGTTTTCCGGACAAGGTACCCAATATTTAAACATGGGTGCCAACCTGTATAAACACGAACCAATATTTCAGAGTGCGATCGACCGTTGTACGGAAATTTTACAACCGTTATTAGGACGAGATCTGCGCCAATTGCTGTATCCATCCGGGGTAGATGTTGCCACCAGTACGGAATTATTGAGTCAAACTCGTTACACTCAACCTGCCTTATTTACGATCGAATACGCACTCGCTCAATTATGGCAGAGTTGGGGCATTCAACCCGCAGCCGCGATCGGGCATAGTATCGGCGAATTTGTTGCCGCTTGTCTGGCGGGTGTATTTTCACTCTCAGACGCGCTCGCGCTAGTTGCCAAACGGGGCGAATTAATGTGGAATTTACCCGCAGGGGCGATGTTATCCGTCCGACTTCCCGCCGCAGAAGTCGCGGCTTGGCTAACGCCAGAAATTTCGATCGCGGCAATTAATAGTCCCGCTTTATGTGTCGTTTCCGGTACGATTGAGGCGATCGAGAAATTACAGCAGGAACTAGAGACAGCCGAAGTTGCTTGTAAATTACTCCACACTTCCCACGCTTTTCATTCACCCATGATGGCACCGATCGTCACGCCATTTGCCGAGGCGATCGCGCAAGTTAAACTATCGTCGCCCCAAATTCCATTCGTGTCGCTAGTTACAGGCGACTGGATTACCGACGCACAAGCCACAGATCCGCAGTATTGGGCAGAGCATATTATCGAACCAGTCCACTTCGCACGCGGCGTAAGTAACTTGTGGGAGCGAGATCCCGATTACATCTTACTCGAAGTCGGCCCCCGTCAAACCTTAACGACCCTCGCCCGCCAAACCGCCACCGATTTATCCCGTCAAATCGTTATCCCCACCCTCGGTAATACCGCCGATGGCAATGCCGAATGGCAAAATTTACTTGCCGCCGTCGGGCGATTGTGGCTGGCTGGAGTATCGATCGATCGGCCGCCATTTTACCGCAACGAACGCAGACAGCGCGTACCACTGCCCACCTATCCCTTCGAGCGACAAAAATTCTGGATCGATCCGCCGCCCCACCCCAACAATTTAGCACCCGCTCCGCCACCTCTGGACGATCGTTCGGTGCAACCGAGCCAACAATCGATCGACAACCCAATCCCCACCACCGATTTCCACCATCTACCCATGACACCAGTGCAAACTCCCCAAACATCCGTTACCTCGTCAGCACCTCGCTCCATCCGTCTGATTCCAGAGATCGCCAGTGTCATCCAGATTGCCTCTGGCATCACCATCGCTACCAACGAACCTTTGACATTCTTAGAACTAGGTTTAGATTCGCTCTTACTAACGCAAGTCGCCCTCAGTCTTAAAAAGAAATTTAAAGTCCCCGTCACTTTCCGGCAGCTATTAGAAGATTGCTCCACCTTAGCAACTCTAGCCACTTCGATCGACCTCCAACTGCCCCCAGATGCCTTTGCCGCACCTGCGATCGCTCCAACCCCGCAAATCGTCGATTTATCCCCACCTGCAACATCTACACCCCAAATCGTCAATTTACCCCCGCAGATAGCTGCCAGCCCAGTTTTAACCCCACCTCCAACCACAATCGCTCCTGCCACCATTTCTTCCGCACCAGCAATTCCTACAGGCAATCTCAGCGCGATCGAATCCGTGGTACAGCAACAGCTCCAAATCATGGCACGGCAACTAGAACTCCTCAGCGGTAATAGTCCCCCATTCCCCCACTCCCCTAATCTCCCAG
>NZ_JANPLS010000122.1:0-6058 GCF_031422475.1 Chamaesiphon sp. VAR_48_metabat_403 | reverse complement strand
TTTGGGTTTTTGTGGACCCTTTAATGTTGAACTAAATTTTCCCTTTCTTGGGTGGTCAAAAACCCCCTAATCCTCTTTTCTGGCGGTTTTTAACCACAACCAGTTTGGCGGAGGCTATAAATCGAGATAGGGATTTTGAGTGCCGACAAAAGCAAGAATGATGCTTGCCATAGTTTTCGATCGATAAGTTGGGTTAAGCTATGATAATCGATCGCTCAGAGAGATTGAGAGGTACAGCTATGTTGACAGTTATCAATACAGGTGAAGAGAGAACCTTCCTCCGAAATATCAGTTGGCAGCTCTATGAAAGTCTCCTTGCCGAGATCGGCGATGATGGAAAAGCGCGACTGAGCTACTACCAAGGAAATTTAGAGTTTATGTCACCATTATTCGAGCACGAGCATAGTAATCGACTAATCGAGCGGCTAGTATCAGCCATCGCCGAAACAATCGATCTCGATTATGCTCCCTCCGGCTCGATGACGATTAAACGTCCAGATCTCGCAGCAGGGAAAGAGCCAGACTCCTGTTACTACTTTGCAAACGAACTAGCAGTGCGCGGCAAAACTAAACTAGATTTTACTCAAGATCCGCCGCCAGATTTGGCAGTAGAAATCGATATTACCAGCAGTTCGCTCAACCAACTCGCTTTATATGCGACGTTGGGAGTTGGCGAGGTGTGGCGATATGATGGAGCGGAATTAATATTTTATCAGTTGCAGTCAGGTAAATATGTAGTAGTCGATCGCTCTCCGACATTCTCGATGTTAGCTCCGGCAAGAGTGCTAGAGTTTCTCGCCGATTGTCAAACCGAGGGTGTAAATCAGTCGGTGAAAAATTTACGCAAGTGGGTTCGAGAAAATCTCTCGCAGCACGATTAAATGTGTTTTCTTTCAAATAGATGAACCTCATCAGGAATCATAGCTAAATCTGCGATAAATTGCGATCTTAGCGGCTGTTTATCCCCCATAAATACACATACATTGTCATGGCAATCGATCGCACCGCCCACAACATTACACCGCTCTAATCCAATAACTCGATCGCACTATTAAATACCCCACTCGATCTCATTGCCCGAACTGCTTTCTCTTCATTAGGATGATAGTAACCCCCAATATCGATCGCCTTTTCCTGCGAGTCATTTAACTCAGCTAAAATAGTTGCTTCACGATCGCTTAAATATTGTGCTAACTTGGCAAATTTTGCCTTCAATTCAGGGTTTTTATCTTGCTGTGCTAACTCCTGTGCCCAATACATTGCGATATAAAAATGACTGCCGCGATTGTCTAATTCATTAACTTTAGCTGAAGGCGATTTACCATTATCTAAATACGTACCATTGGCTTTATCTAGCGTTTCTGCTAAGATTAGCGCGTCGGGATTATTTGTCTTTTGTCCGACATCTTCTAACGCTACCGCCAGAGCTAAAAATTCGCCCAAAGAATCCCAGCGCAGATGCCCTTCGGTGACGAATTGTTGAACGTGTTTTGGTGCCGAACCGCCCGCACCCGTCTCGAATAAGCCGCCGCCAGCCAGTAATGGGACGATCGATAACATCTTAGAACTCGTACCTAATTCTAAAATTGGGAATAAATCGGTGAGATAATCTCGCAATACATTTCCCGTCACGGAAATAACGTTTTTACCAGCTTTAATTTGGGTGCAAGTAAACCGCATTGCCGCGACAGGTGACAGAATTTGAATATCCAATCCCGTCGTGTCATGGTTTGATAAATATTGGTTTACCTTCTCAATTAAATTGGCATCGTGAGCGCGATTGGCATCCAGCCAGAAAATTGTCGGGCAACCCGTGGCTCTGGCACGATTTACCGCTAGTTTTACCCAATCTTGAATTGGTAAATCTTTCGTCTGACACATCCGCCAGATATCGCACTGCTCGACGGGGTGTTCCATTAACGTCGCTCCAGTGGCATCGAGAACGCGCACCACGCCATCTGTGGCAATTTCAAAGGTTTTATCGTGAGAGCCATATTCCTCGGCTTTCTGCGCCATTAAGCCCACGTTGGCGACATTTCCCATCGTCGTCACGTTGAATGCTCCGTGCTCCTGACAGAACTCGATACATTCCTGATAAATTGTCGCATAACAGCGATCGGGAATCATCGCTTTGGTATCCTGAGCCTTACCATCCGCGCCCCACATTTTACCCGAAGTCCGAATTGCCGCCGCCATCGACGCATCGATAATTACATCGCTGGGTACGTGCAGATTAGTAATTCCCTTATCTGAATTCACCATCGCTAATTGAGGACGGTTGTTATAAACTGCTTGAATGTCAGCTTCGATTGCCTTTAGTTCATCTTCCGGTAGCGATTGAATCTTGGCATAAACATCGCCAATGCCGTTATTAGGATTCACGCCCAATCGAGCAAAAGTATCGGCATATTTGGTAAATACATCCCGATAATAAACCGTGACGGCGTGCCCGAATAAAATCGGATCTGATATCTTCATCATCGTTGCCTTCACATGGAGCGAGAGCAGGATATTTTCAGCCTGAGCTGCTGCGATTGCTTTTTCATAAAAAGTCCGCAACGCCTTGACACTCATCACCGCCGCATCGATGACTTCCCCCGCCGTCACCGTCGTCTGCTCCTTCAACACCGTTACCACGCCATCCGCCGCTACTAGCTCGATTTTTACCGCCCCCGCTTCATTAATAACTACCGACTGCTCGCTCCCATAAAAATCGCCACTCTCCATATGGGCGACATGAGTCTGAGAATCAGCAGCCCACGCACCAACTTTGTGGGGGTTCTTCTGGGCGTATTTTTTCACCGCCGCCGCCACCCGCCTGTCGGAATTTCCCTCCCGTAAGACAGGATTCACCGCGCTCCCCAGAATCTTGCCATACCGCGCCTTAATCGCCGCTTCCGCTTCATGCTGCGGTTGCGCTGGATAGTCAGGAATGTCGTATCCCTGCGCCTGTAATTCGGCAATCGCCGCCGTTAATTGGGGCACAGAAGCACTGATATTCGGCAGTTTGATAATATTCGCTTCAGGAGTCGTCGCTAGTTTCCCCAACATCGCTAGCGCATCGGGTTGCTGTTTTTGGGCTGGTAATCGATCTGAAAAAGCGGCAATAATCCGCCCAGCCAGGGAAATATCAGCAGTCTCGATCGATACATTAGCAGCTTTGGTAAATGCTTGGACGATCGGTAAAAAGGAGTAGGTTGCCAAAGCCGGAGCTTCATCGGTAAAGGTGTAGACGATTTTCGAGGGTTGGGTTGTCATAGATCTTTGGTGATGTGTGGCTTTGGCAATGATGGATGGTTCCAAACCATCATTTTGACATCTCTGGGGATTTTGGTGGTAGCCTAGTTGGCTAAATCTGAATTTAGGAGTAATTGGCGATGGTGCTACGATATGTATATTCGGTTCGCCCGGTTCAACTGTTTCTGATGACGCTACCGCCTAATTTCAATATACTGGTCGAACAGATAAATCGAGAAATGAATAACTTCGACAATGAATTATCTCAAGCTATTCAATTAGTAAGAGTAAGAATTACCTTATTCCCAGATAATATCATTTCGATTCAGTTATTTGCTCTCCTTAATAATTACACGCTATTTTTAGATAATACTCGGAGGAAAATCAAAGAAACTATTCAATACGTGACTACTGATGATGTACTATCTAGCAGCGATATTCAGGCAGGCGGAGAAGACTTGTCGGAATAACTAGGTCGAATTTTAGAAGCGAAGACAGTTGTAATTAATATTAAAAACCGTTTGGAATAATATCTATGAGTACTCAGCCATTAAATGAAACAGAGCTAGCTGAAATTCTACAAATAGCTCAAGACGGAGAGAAAAAGCTTAGAGAAATGAGCGATCGCGCAACAATAATTGCTGAAAAATGGAGAATAAAAACTCAAGCTCCCAATCGAGCTGTCGCTAACCCAGAGTCAAAAATCAGTTCTTAAATACAGTAAGAGCCTACTGAGCGATCGATACATTAGCAGCTTTGGTAAATGTTTGAACGATCGCCAAGAAAGAATAGGTTGCTAAAGCCGGAGCTTCATCGGTGAGGGTGTAAGCTGTCGAACATCTAAATCACATATTAGATTTTTTGAGAGGGTGCGGGGTGTCGGGTGTCGGGTGTGGAAGGATATTAATTAAATGTTTAACAGCTTAGATGATTTTCGCTGTCATGGCAGATCCTTATCTGTAGGGCTATCGCTCGTTCAACATTTCTGCCACTTAATATAATGTCTAATTCTTGGGCATTGGCATTACTTGGGCAGAGCCATCAATCATTTCGTCTCCACTAATTGACCACTTGCCATCAGATTTACTCACATTTATCTTGGTTTTATATCTAACAATTTTGACACCGACCAAAGATGTTTTTATTGTTTTATCTTGAGTATCTCTTTCAATAGACATCCTATATTCTCTCAGTAGAACCATCGCTTCGACCTTGGCTATTACTTCAGCACTACCCGTTTCAGCAGTTTGAGTTATCCTTCTCCAGTCTGTCAATTTTAAATTATTTGTAACTTCATAAAAACGCACTTCTGAGTTTGTTGCTTCATCAGGTATTTTTTTCAATGGGTATGCAGAATTTAACTTGTGATAATATTTGACAATAGATTGATGAATATTTTTAATGTCAGAATTAGAAATAGCAGAAGTGATAGTTGAATCTTGCTTGGTATTCATACTAAAATCGGCTCTATTTTGTGGCAAGATAGAGCTTTTTTTAACCTTTGCATCGGCAATATTAGTAATAGATAAGATGTATGCGATCGAGGTAACTGCAAAAATAAAAGATTTCATCATACTTGTTTGGGGTTATGAATAGATAAGCGCAAAGTTATCATTATTCAGTGTACCCACAGCGTAAATAGAAATTAACATGTTCCTAGCGAAATATTGCCATCGAGGTTGGAGAGCAACTCGTGATACTCAAACCTATTGCGTCGTAGGGTGTGTCACAGCGATCGCCTGACGCATCAATTCTATCCATCCGATCGCATTTGTGTAGACGATCGATAAAATTTCCCGATTTGGCATAATTATCGATCGAATCAATTAAAAATATGTCGGATTGAAAATGACCCTTACTTTTAACCAAGAGCAATATGCTCGACTTCTGACAAAGTATCAGCCCAAAGTAATTGAGACAGAGCAAGAATATCGCCAAGCTCTGACAGTAGTAGAATATTTTGTATTTAAAAAAGATCGAACTCCAGAAGAATTAGCGTTGTACGATCTAGCGATCGTGCTAGTCATCGACTTCCGGCTCGGTATGTAATTCATACTGTTGGCCCAATTTGGCAGGGTGGCAATAGTGGCGAAGCAGAATTACTCGCTAGTTGCTATCGAGAAAGTCTAATTTTAGCCGAGCAAAACCAGATTGAAACAATCGCATTTCCGGCGATTAGTTGTGGGGTATATGGTTACCCAATCGATCTGTCTGCTCAAATTGCACTAGAGACGGTGTGTGAGTTTTTAGAGCGAGATCGATTTTCGTTCCGAAAGGCTTCGCCAACGATTGCCGGGGTGAGTTTTGCATGTTTTAGCGATGCTGATTACAATACTTTTGTCGAAGCATTTGGAATGCTATAATTTAGCAATACTGCGTAACGAATCGAAGAAGGTTGGATAAGAGATCGAGGCAGCTTCGGCGCGATCGATCGTGGTAGTTCCGGTTGCCATCATCGATGCGATCGCTAGACTCATGGCAATCCGATGGTCGGTACAACTATCGAGTTCGGCTCCGACTAAAGAACCACCACCTGTAATTTCTAAACCATCGGGCAATTCGGTAATATTAGCACCCATTTTAGTTAAAGCTGCTGCCATTACTTGCAGTCGATCGCTTTCTTTGACGCGCAATTCAGCCGCATCGCGAATTATTGTGGTTCCTTGGGCAAATACGGCGGCTACTGCCAAAATGGGAATTTCATCGATTAATGTCGGAATCAGATCGCCGCTAATTTCACAAGCTGTTAATTTGCTATGCTTGACTCGTAAATCTGCGACGGGTTCGCCTGCAACTTCGCGTTGGTGTTCGAGGGTAACAT
>NZ_JANPLS010000121.1:0-3583 GCF_031422475.1 Chamaesiphon sp. VAR_48_metabat_403 | reverse complement strand
TTCCTAAACAGGTACTACCGATGGAGAATAATAAGCACTAGCCGCATATTGAGGATCGGCGACCATATTGACGACCAAACCCAACACATTTACCTTCGATACTGCCAGAGTTTCGATCGATTGTCGCAATACTTCGCGGTGGACTCGACCGAGCCGAGATACCATTAATAATCCATCTGTCTGGGGAATTAATAATAGTGAATCGGCAAAATTGAGCGGTACGGTATCGTAAATGACGAGATCGAAATTACGTTCGCAAGTTTTCATTAAATCTTTCATCCGTTTGGAACTTAAAATATTCGTCGGGTCGAGCGAGATCGAACCAGACAAGAGAATATATAAGTTTTCTTCGCCGGGGAGAAGTTGAACCGTATCCATCAATTGGGAATTACCAGCAATGATATCCGTCAAACCATGAATCAGATCGGCGCGATTTTGGCGATCGACCAGATTTTGCAAGCTGGGTTTGCGGAGATCGGCATTGACTAATAATACCCGCTGACCCATGGCGGCAGCGGCTTGAGCCAACTGAATTGCGACTGTTGTTTTACCTTCATCGGGTAATGAAGAGCTGACAACTATCGATCGAATCGGTGCATCGGGACTCAACAATCTAATTTGAGAATTGAGGGCGCGAAAAGACTCAATAAATGGTGAAAATCGGTAGCGATTGTTGACACTAACTGACTCTTTTTTATGGATGGCAGAAATAGTCCGTTTCGCTTGGGCAACTTTAGTGTCGCAGACTTTTTGTTCGTCTTCACGATTGGGAATCATCCCCAAAACTGGTAGATCTAATTCTTCGCGTAAGTTTTTGAGTGAATAAATTACATTATTCATTTTATCGACAACTAACGATACTCCCGCCCCAATTAATAAGCCTAGTACACCACCGAGAGCCAGATCTTTGACGATTCCAGAAGATGAAATCGATCGCACTGAAGGCGAAGCAATTAATTCCCACGGTACCTCTTGACGCGCGGCATCGATCGTCAATTCCTCGCGTTTTTGGAGAAACTTACTCAATCGTTCGGTCGAAATTTTTAATTGTCGTTGGAGGGTTTCGTATTGACGAGAGATGACGGGGAGCTGCCCTGTTTCGCCAGATAGGGTTTGACTGGCAATATTAAGGCTGGTCAGTTTGGCTTCTAAGACCTTAACTTGAGTCTCAGCAGCAATTAATTGCTTGCTGAGATCTTGACGCAGGGCATTTTGATAGGGTAGCGACTGAGCGTTGGGAATGCTCCCAGACAGGCTGCTACCTAGCGTAGAATTAGCTGTTTGCTGAAGTAGGGGTAATAAATTATCCCGTTTTGCCCGCAGAGCGATGATTTTTGGATGCTCTTCGGTCAATTCAGCCGATTGAATTTTTAATTCAATATCAAGTTCGCGCAATTGTTTGACTAATTGTTGATAGCCTGGAGCTTCACTGAGAACCGAAGCGGCTTCGGCACCTTTGGGTTGGAGTTGGA
The DNA here is from genome assembly GCF_031422475.1 of Chamaesiphon sp. VAR_48_metabat_403. Taxonomy (NCBI): domain Bacteria; kingdom Bacillati; phylum Cyanobacteriota; class Cyanophyceae; order Gomontiellales; family Chamaesiphonaceae; genus Chamaesiphon; species Chamaesiphon sp. VAR_48_metabat_403. The sequence continues at coordinate 2,111 of NZ_JANPLS010000121.1, read as the reverse complement.
TCTGCTGTTCGAGCGATTTATACAGTTGTTTGGCTTTGGCGAGTTCGACTGGAGTTGCTGATTGTTCTTGGCGGGTGCTACTGGTTTGAGTACCGAGCTGGGTACCGAGCGTACTCGGATCGATGAGCTGATGTTTTTCCCTAAATTTTTGGAGTGCTATTTCTAAATCGCGAACTTGATTTCTGACTGTGGGTAATTGGGTATCGACAAATTGAATCGCCCGTCGGACGTTAGTTTGACGTTCGCGGAGACTGTATTGAATATAAGTATCGGAGACTAATTTCAGGACTTGTTTGGTTTCGGCTTCGGAAGTAGAGTTATAGTTAACTTTGAGAATTTTGGTTTCTGATTGGTCTTTGAGTCGATCGATCGTTAACGATTGGCGCAGGGATTCGTATGAAACTTTGGGATGGGTAGGTTTAAGTTGTTTAACTACTGGATTTAAGATTTTGTCGCTGAGAAGAATTTGAATTTGGGTGGGATAATCCAGCGTTGTTTTGGAGGTTTGAGCACTGCCTAAATCGCGCTCGACACTATTAGTCCGATCGCCGTTATTAATCGCTGAGGCGACCTGTGCCTCGGCGGTAACAGGCTCGATTAAGATGTTGAAACTACCTTCATAGGCTGCGGGTTTGCTGCGTCCGACAAATGCCATTGCGCCGCTGGTGGCAACACAGGCGATCGCCAAAATCCACCATCTGCGCTGGATGGCTTTAATTACTAGGTCGAGATCTAAACCCCCTTCTTCATTGGAACTACCAGCCAACTTCACGCCAGGATTGAGAGTTTCGATCTGAGATCGTTGGAGCTGACTTTCCTGCCAACTAGCTTCATCCGATGGTGATTCTCGCTTTATAACAATGCTCATTTCACACTAATCCTCAAGTTGCAATACAAATGGTAGGAAGTCTGACTCGCTACATCTTGAGTGGCTCGAACCCCTGTTACTTATTATACAAACCAGTCAAAACTCTTGCTTCAGCACAATGACTAACTCAGATTTTTCTACTCAGCCAAATTGACAAATTTATCCCCATTACTAGATTTATTTACTAGCAACAGCGTAAATTTTGAATTTAGTCGAGCAGAGTAATTAAATTGATTTATTACTTAAACTTCGTCGAAACTGCTAATGTTTTAAATCGCTGCTCTTGCCAACGCAGCCCCAGCATCGTCGCCGTATAGAACATAAATCCTGGCTCTTCCATCTGCGTAAAAATGAACCCAAAACCAGCCACACTCAACAGTAAAAATTTCCCAAAGTTATCCACACACACATAACGCCAAGCGATCCAACCTAGCATTAAGTAGGCACACACGCCAGCCGCACCCAAATCGCCCCACATCCCCGCCCAGCCAAACATCGGACAAAACATCGTAGATTCCAACGCCAGCCAACTCCCGTAGTAAGCCGCCAGCATTGCTTGACTAGCTGGATGCATCGTCGCGCCTAGCGGCCCTAAAATCGCCCAATTTTCCTTGAGCAACCAGCCGCCCAAGCGTCCAGCGGTATGACCGGGGCCGAGTCCTACGATCCAATTGAGCGGGGAATGATAAAATGTCGGCAGTAGATTAAAAGCAATTAACTTAATCCTCGATGCTTCGCCATTCGGCCCATATACGCCTTCTTTATCTAAGTAATTTTTAAATGCTGCAAATGCCGCTAGATTTTGAACGCACCAGTAGAAGGCAACTAAAGTGAGTACGAATAAAATGATATAGGTTAGGGTTTTCCCCACATTCTTCATTGTCGAAAAAATCAACAGTATCCCACCGAATGCCAGGGCGAATAGCACTTGTTTGGAATCGGAAAGTTGGAGTTGAAACAGCGCGGCGAGTAAAGTGCCATATCGCAGCCAGACTGGGGCGGCTGTGGCAAACATCAGATAGTAAATTCCAAAGTAAATCGAAACAGTCGTCGAGACATAATTGCCAGCTCCCGAAACGAAAAACACCCCAGCCATGCCATCTGTGGCATCTAATCCACCCGCAGAGATTTTATTAAATTTGAGCAACGGCCATTGAATGAATGCCAGTGCCATGTTGGCAAAGCCAGCGGAGATCGTCCAATTGCGGAAGCGGTGAAAACTGGCTGGGGACATCGGTACGCA
>NZ_JANPLS010000120.1:0-22780 GCF_031422475.1 Chamaesiphon sp. VAR_48_metabat_403 | reverse complement strand
GGTGCTAATGATGACAAAATCATTGAAGCCTATCCTCAATTGACGGCAGCAGATTTAGATAATGCCTGGGCTTATGCTGAGGCTTTTTCTACTGAAATTGCCCAAGCAATTGCTGTGAATCAGGAAGCATAGATGATTAAGTTATATGCTGACGAGAATTTTGAATTTCCAGTAGTGAGAAGACTCAGAGAAAAAGGCTACGATGTATTAACGACAAGAGAAGCGGGAAAGGATAATCAAAGAATTCCTGATGAAGACGTATTGGACTTCGCCATCAGTCAGAATCGAGCAGTGATAACACTAAATTATAATCACTTTAAAAATCTCCACAAGCAGGTGAAAATCCATAGTGGAATTGTAATTTGCAGTAGAAATAGTGATTGGGATATTTTTGCCGATTGCATCGACATGGCATTACGAGATGAAGAATCGATCGAGGGTAAATTAATTCGGGTAAATCGTCCTGTCAAATGACCTTTCCACTATTAACAAAGGCAGTCAATCTATTAGCTACGATCGAGGATCGATCGATCCAAGAAACGATCGATCTACTCAGTAGCGAAACCCAACATTCACAAATAGCTATTTAAGATCGTCGGATTCCAAATTTGTTTAACCTAATCTATAAATCTGATTTCCTTTAGGAGACAAGGAGCAATTAGTGAATTGCTCCTACTTTTGCATTGAGCCGCTAATTTTTGTTGAAATCTGCATTGAAACCTCAGTTCGGATCGGGATAAGTCTTTATTGCCGCGATCTCTAATGCAACATAATTTAACATACAATTAATATGTATAAATTATTGCTAAAAATTAATAACAAAACACTTAATTCTTAGAATAAAACAGTAGATTTATTTCTCGTTTGATGTATAAATAATCGACCTTATTTCTGTTTGTAAATATTAATTTAGAGCTGAAACATTTGTCAAATAAGGAATTCTTGTATGTATGTATGTATGTATGTATGTATGTATGTATGTATGTATGTATGTATGTATAAAATTATTGTGCGTAGTCACTTAGATTGCAATCCTCAATACTGGTAACAAAAAATAGACATTCTGTATTTTGCGACAAAAGTTTAAGTATTTTAACTGATTGAGAATACGTAATTTAACAGCTATATTCCTGAAGTTCACATTAAATTGTGCAAAAACACATATTTGCGGATGACTCAAAAATATAACTACCTTAAACCCCATGAAAAATATATCTCTCGCGATCGCTGGTGCAGCGTGTGTTGCACTAGGCGGAGTTAGCAGCGTTCAGGCGGCTACATTAATTGATACAGGTGGGAATGGTGGAAATGGGGGTACTTTCTCGCCTTTTGGTGAAACCTTTAATAGTAGCTTCGGACAAACTTTTACGGTAGGGAGCGATAATATTTTAAATGACTTTACTTTTTGGCTTAACGACAGAACCAACCCAGACGCTGTTGATTTTGCCGCTTATGTAATGGCATGGGATGGGACTAAAGCTACTGGTAGTATCATTTATCAGAGCAGTCCTCAGTCAACTAATGGAGCATCAGGATTTGAGCAGTTCACCTTCAACACAGGTGGTACTAATTTAACTTCAGGACAACAGTATGTTGCATTTTTAAGTACTTTTGGTCTCTTAGATGGAATTACGGGGCAGGCTCAGATGGGAGCAAGTTTTACTAGAACTTATTCTGGAGGAGAGGCTGTTTACACTTCCACGAACTTCGATCCTAGTAGCCCCAATAATAGTTGGATTAAACCGGAAGCCTTTGGTCTTGGTACTTTCGATGCTGCTTTCACAGCTAACTTGTCATCTGCATCTGCACAACCAGTTCCCGAACCTTCTTCGAGCTTAGGTTTACTCGTTTTCGGTGGTTTTGTAGCTGGGAAAGTACTCAAGCGTAAAAAAGCACAGCTAAAAATCGAATCCCAAGATAAGGAATAATAGTAACTTGGTTCGTTCGGCTTAGATGTTTGACAAAGTAGTCGAGCTAAACTTACTAAAATACTCGATTGCAAGGGTGTATTGTCTTCTGGTAATATACCCTTTTTAACTATTAGCTTTTAGAACTAGATTTTTCACACGATCGATCTACGTAGTTTTTCGATTGTGAGAATCGATTGGATCTAGATTAACCAGCCAGACTTTACCGCGTTTAGGAAGCATAAATTTCGGCGATATCAAGGTTAATCCATTCTTCCCATTCTGCTTTGTTCTCTTCGTAGTAAGGTAGAGCAGCTTCGGCTTGTTGTGCTAAGATGCGGCAGCGTTCTTCGATCGATAGTTTGAGAAAAGCTCGTCTATCTATGGTTTGCGGGTTAGCTTCTGACGCATCTGGGATAATCAGAATTACCTCGATCGTTTGACCGATGGGGAGATTCGGCAGATCGATCTCTATACGATTGCCAGCTTGAATGGTGGTTGTGATGTAGCGGGTTTGTTTCATGGAAATCTATCGATACTCACTAACTCTATTTTACTGCGATCGCGTTGACTGCGGGACGAGGGATATCTAACTAGATCTTCAATCTACAGCCGTAATTAAGTTCTTTGCTTCTTGTACCAAAACTTCATCCATCCAAGCATTCATACTTTTACCAGCTTTACTAGCTGCTAAAAAAATAAGTCGATGATGTTCGGCAGAGGTGCGGAACGGAAGTTTTCCTGAGAATGGTTTTTCGGGTTCTTGCCCTAACTCCGCACAAAAATCTAGATAATCATCAACTGAAGTTTGAAATTCTTGCCTAGCTTCCGCAACAGTTGTACCCTCAAAAGTCACGACATCTCGAATGTCTAATACTCGCCCATATAATAAGCCCGATTCCAAATCAACTTCGATCGACCCAACATAACCTTTATAATTTAGCATCTCAAATATCCTCGTCTTCTGGAAGTAAATCGCCACCATCAGATATGCCAGCATTCTCTAGAAAATCTCGTACGCCTTTAACCGTGCCTTTAGGTGCTTCTCGCTGCGGGTGTGGCTGATGGAAGACTGCTCTGACTCCATTTAGAACAACCCTGACTCTTGAGCCTCTTCCCTGAGATACTTCACCTCCCAACGCGCCAAACAATACCTCGATATTTTTCCAGGGAATATCGGATTTGAGGGGATTGGTGAAAATATCTACCAACGTCTTTCGCTGCTTGTTGTTTAACCAGTCAAGCATGTGTTTTCGATCGCCCAGTGCGAAACCTGATATCTATTAATGATATCAAAAATAGTCGCGATCGGTCGATCGACTATTTTTCGATGATTCTAGTGCATTCAGGGTCGTTGGCGTAGCTTCTTGCTTGTGCAAATTGATGGTAGTGAAGATTCACGATCTAATACGTGTACGTGTATGTGTATATGTTAAAATCGGGATATGTATCGAGTGTCGATCGCCATGCAACAGAAAATGACCATCACGATCGATCGAGAGGTTTATGATGCTCTCTATCGGGTTGTCGGCAAAGGAAATATTAGTAAATTCCTCGAAAACTTGGCGCGTCCTCACGTCATGAAAGAAGATCTGGCTGCTGCTTACCAAGCAATGGCAGCAGATACCGAGCGAGAGCGCGCAGCATTGGAATGGAGCGATGGACTAATTGGGAGCGTCAATGATGCTCAGGGGTGAAGTCTGGTGGGTAGATTTTGACCCCTCTGTTGGTGGAGAAATTCGGAAAACTCGACCTGCGGTGATTATTAGTAATGATGCCGCTAATGCCTCATTAAATCGCGTTCAAGTAGTTCCACTGACAAGCAACACTGGGAGGTTGTATCCTAGTGAAGCAATCGTCATTGTCGATGGCAAAGAAAGTAAAGCAATGGCAGACCAATTGACAACTGCATCGAAGGAACGGCTGGTAAATCAACTCGGTACGATCTCAGCAGACGAAATGAAATCAATCGAACGTATAGTTAAAATTCAACTTGGTATGCAACTCTAAATAAAATTGAAGTCTGCTGTCGATCGATAGCCAGAACATTAGCCTCAGCGGGGGACGCAAAAACGACGATCGTGCCCGCTCTTGCCCATTCAGGAGAATGGTATAATCTTTGATAACATCGAAAGTGGGAGCATCTTGCCCAGTTCCGGCAGCTTATGTTTAGCCGTTGGCGTAGCCGCGCTCGCAGCAGGTAATCGCGATCCTCTTACTCATCTCTTCTATGCTAGAGTCATCCTTACTCGCTCCTGGTAATATCCTCAGCAATCGTTATGAGATCGTCCGCGAACTCGGCAGAGGTGGATTTGGACGGAGTTATTTAGCCAAAGATCTTAATAAGTTTGGCGAGAAATGCGTACTCAAGGAGTTTGCGCCCCAAATTCAAACGGAATTAATTAAAGCTAAAGAGCTATTCGAGCGCGAAGCGGAAACTTTATACAAACTCAAGCACCCGCAAATTCCGGCTTTTCGGGAATTACTGCGGGTTAAGGATGGTGGTTCGGAATCGTTGCTGTTGATTCAAGATTATATCGAGGGTGAGACTTATCTCGCGCTGTTAAATCAACGTTTGGCCAAACAGCAGTTATTTAGCGAAGCCGAAGTTATTCAGTTATTGCGAGACTTATTACCAGTCATCGATTATATCCATCGGCTGGGGGTGATTCATCGCGATATTTCTCCAGATAATATCATCTATCGCGATCGAGATAAATTGCCAATTTTGATCGATTTTGGGAGCGTTAAGGAGATTGCCGTTACCTTAATTTCTCGTTATAGTAATGCCAAAATTGCCACGCGGATCGGCAAGCAAGGTTACGCGCCAGACGAACAAATGCTGCGCGGTAAGGTATCTCCAGCTAGCGATTTATATGCGATCGGGGCGACGGCTTTGACTTTACTTACAGGTAGAGATGCTAGTACGATTTATAATCCCGCTGATGCGACTTGGGAATGGCGCAAATATATCCAACTCAGTCCCCAATTCGGCACGGTAATCGATCGCTTGTTACAACACAATCCGCAGGATCGATATCAGTCAGCAGCAGAAGTACTAACATTGCTCTCCGCTGTTAATACAAATTATAACGCATTTTCAGCCATACCCACGCAATTACCGACTAATTCCACCCCATTGGTTCGCAGCAATAAAATATCGCAGCTCAAAACCATCGAAATCAGCCCTAGAAGCACCCCTCCCGTCGCCAGCCAACCGACGGAATTATCTGCCAGAGACCCTCACGAGTGGAAAAAACCTGCTTGGCAAGTTACCAAAGTGATGTCTGGGGTGTTTATTGTCTGTGCGGTCGTCAGCGGTGCCGTTAAATGGGTGCAAGCGATCGACCCGGTGAAAATGCTCAAAACCCAGGTCGATACCGTCACAGCAGGCGTTGTCAACTCGATTTCCAATCCCTTCAAATCGACACCATCGGTGCAGGAACGCCAGCAAGATTTGGCTCAACAATTAAAACAGCGCAATATCCCCGCCGCTAAATTTTATCGGCAGGTCGATCGCGCTTTCTATACCAAACATCCAGAATTAAACGGTCGATCGCTCACCAGTAAGGCAGAAGATAATAAACTACGTCAAGAATGGCAAGATCTCGCCGTCGAGATCTTGAAAACCCAGAATTAACTACATTAACTACTCGCAAATGTTAAAACGATTCCAGCGGATAACGTCCAAGTGGTTAATTTTAGGTGCGATCGCATTATTTATTGCTGTTAATATCAACCCAGTTTTAGCTAGGATACCTAGTAATCGGCAACGCAATACGATTCTGATGATTGGGGATGGCATGGGTTGGGAAATTGCCAGAGCGGCGGCGATTCAAAATGCGATTAATCGGGGTAATTCTGGTAAAACCCTCAAAGATTTTTATACCCAAGGACGCGGAGCTAGGCTCAATATGCAAACGCTCCAGGGCTATGCCCTGAGTACTACCTACGGCACCACTGTCGCGGGTAACGATGGCAAATATAGCAGCAATAATAGTGCCCTAGATGACTCCCAAAAGCTGACTGGAGCTAGTGTCGTTCGTCCTAACTTTAAATTCGACCCTAAATTTAATCCCGGTCGATCCGGCCAGAATAGCCCAGATTCAGCCAGCCCAGCAGCGGGAAATTTAGTCGGTTACGACCCGATTAAAGGTGGCGCGAACCCGTGGACTCTTGGTACCGATCGCGAGTATATTAAAGCCAGCTATCCCGACTCTGCCAATACTGCGACCACCCTCTACACGGGCGTAAAAAGCTATAATAATGCGATCGCGGTAGACATTTACGAACGCCCCCTGACAACCATCCTGAAAACCGCCGCACTCCAGGGTAAATCGACAGGCTTAGTGACCTCAGTCCCCATCGACCATGCTACGCCGGGAGCCGCGTCTGCTAATGTCAATCGGCGTAATAAATACGATCTCAATGCACCGGGAGCCACACCGCTCGATAATATTCTCCAGCAGCAACTCCGCATCTATCAACCCACCGTTCTGCTTGGCGGCGGACATCCGCTATCGAATAGTAAAGAACCGCTAGCCACAGGCATCGAGCCAGTACACACCTATATTAGCGAAGCCACCTATCGGGAACTCAGCACCAAACCTAACAGTAATATCTACAAATATACCTTCCTCGAACGCGGTGCGAATGCGGCTCAAAAATTAGCTCGAACCGCCACCAGCATCGATCCTAATCGGGGTCAGCGGTTGCTGGGTATTTATGGCGCGCGGGGACAAGCTGGCAATCTCCCGGTTAGTTCGGCAAATGGCGACTATAGTACGACTGGTTTAGATCTCGGCAAAGTTCATACTAAGCGCGGTTTACAGCCAGATACTACCCGCCCTTTGACTAAGAATGAAACCGACGCACAATTTATCAGCCGCGAACGGAATGAAAATCCCACCCTCAACGAACTAACTACCGCCGCCTTAAACGTGTTGGGTAAAGATCCCGAAGGCTTCTGGTTGATGGTCGAAGGTGGCGATATCGATTGGGCGGCTCACGATAATAATTTAGACAATCTGATTGGTACCACGCTCGATTTCGATCGATCTGTCGGTACGGTGATTAATTGGATTAAAGCGCATGGCGGTTGGGAACGCAATCAACTAATAGTTACTGCCGACCACGACCATTATTTTACACTTAATGATGATTTTCCCGAACGACTGCGCCGTCAAGGTGCCCAGAATTTAACAGACGTAGATACAGCCGCTGAAGCCGGACATTATTGGGGTTCGCAACCAGTCGTTGTCAAAGATGCAGCGGGTAAAGAGTTGCCAGAAACTGGTAAATATGGCTGGGGCAATCATACAAATCTCCCCGTACCAGTATATTATCAAGGTTATGCCTCTAATGTGCTGACTAAATCGATCGGACAAGGCTTTAAACTCTACGATAATAATATTCCTGGTATTCCCGGCTTAACCGACCAAATCCATATCTATCAAGCCCAATTAGCCGCAGTAAAAACACCAGCTATTCGATCGATTAAATAATGAAAAATTAATAGCTAAATGAATGGGTAAAACTAATTCACAGCAATCTTAAATCCTCGGCTTTTTGAAGAAGTCGGGGATCTGGCAGTCATGGTAAATTACAACTTATAACTATGCGATCGAAGACTAAATTTTCTCTCATCCTAATTTCAGGAGCCATCACTGCGGCATTAATGGTAATTCCGGTCGAGGCAAAGCCCACACTTACTAATGCCGCCCCGGTTGCTGCTGATGGGAATATTTTACAAGCTCTATTTTTAGGATTAGTTCAAGGAATTACTGAATTTTTACCGATTAGTAGCACCGCTCATTTATTGGTAACGACTAAAGCATTTGGATGGCAACAGTTAGGTCAAAAAGATTATGCCGACGCGATTCAATTTGGTAGCGTAGTTGCGGTATTTATTTACTTTTGGCAAGATATTAACACGGTAATTTCTGGGGGGATAACCGGAATTATCAAACAAGATTGGCAAGCTTTAGAAGTTAAAATATTAGCGGGAATTGCCGTTGGTACTTTACCCGCATTAATTCTCGGTTATTTAGGTAAAGATATTCTTCCCGACAGCGCACAGATTATTGCAATTATGTCAATTGTCATGGCGACTTTACTATTTGCTGCCGAACGGTTTAGTTCTCGTCAACGGGGATTCGACAAATTAGAAATTAAAGATGGTTTCTTGGTTGGTTTAGCCCAAGCTATCGCCTTAATTCCTGGTGCATCACGTTCTGGTTCGACACTTACTGCTGGTTTGTTTCTCGGTTTAGATCGCGAAACAGCCGCTAGGTTTTCGTTTTTAGTCGGCATACCAACCTTAACAGTGGCCACTTTATTTAAAGCTGTAAAAATATTTAAAGATAATGAATTACCCATTCCATTATTAGCAGTCGGCACGCTTTCTACGTTTATTTTCTCATATATTTCGATCGCGTTCCTGCTCAATTATCTCAAGCAAAAAGATACAATGATCTTCGTCTGGTATCGCTACGCTTTTGGTGCATCGATTCTCATCGCTCTGGCTACTGGTTGGAAGGGATAGATTTAAGTTCGGTAGACTGAGATCGAGCGATGTTTTGAGTTTAGCTTGTAACTCGATTATGAAAGTCATGCCTAACCCACCGTTCTCGATAACCATCGCATCCATGCGTTGCCAAAACTTGTTGTGATGCCGATAGTACCGCACCTGCAAACGATCGCAACCGACTTTCTACATCTAAAATTAACTCACCCTCTTCATCTGGTGGGCGATGTTGCCAAGCATCGGAGAACTCGATAATCTTGACGGATAGTCGATCTGGCAATACGCGCTGAAATTGCCATCGATACTCGCCAGGTTCCTCGATAAATGATGCTGTTGTATCCTCGATCCCTCTCACCACGCATTCAACGGCATACAGCAAATCGGCTAAAGCATCCGACAAATACGACGCGGTGATGCGCGCCTGTCGATCGTTAATTTCCACAATACACTCAGCCCAGCCGCTACCTGTCAAATTATATTCAATTACAATTGCCATCAGTAAAACAGCCTGCCGTGGTTAGCGATCGATAATTGTGGTAGAGAAACCCGTACAATAGAAGAGAGCAGCGGGCGGCATAAAATAGTAATTGTAATTCGATCTCCACCTGTCTGCACCCCGTACTCAGCATTCAAATCTGCTAATATGACATCCGAACTGATTCGTCAACGCTCCGATCTGATCGACACTCAAGTTATTGCCAAAGATACAGGCAAACGGCTGGGAATTGTCAAAGAGCTGCTCGTCGATATCGACAGTCGTGAAGTAGTCGCGATGGGTTTGCGCGATGGATGGCTGGCGGCTCCAGGCGGACTGGTAAAATATATGTTTCTGTCTTCGATCGAAAAAATGGGCGATGTAATTCTCGTACCCAACGATGATGCGATCGAAGATCTCGACCCTGAAAATTATACTAACTTAATTAACTGCGAAGTCATTACCGAAACTGGCGATATGCTGGGGAAAGTGCGGGGCTTTAAATTTAGCTGCGATGATGGTAAGCTCACCTCAATTATTATTGCCAGCTTTGGGATGCCGTTAATTCCCGATAATGTAATTAGTACTTATGAATTCTCGATCGATGAAGTCGTCAGTAGCGGGCCAAATCGGTTGATGGTATTTGAAGGCTGTGAAGAACGCCTCGAACAGCTTTCCGTCGGTTTCCTCGAACGCATCGGACTCGGTAAAGCCCCCTGGGAAGACGAATACAGCTATCGTCCCGCCGTCATCCGTCCGGAAAATCAATTACCTGCTGGCGTTCCACTGGCTCCACCACCACAGATAGTCCGCGCCGCACCCCCAGTCGCGCAACCCGTTTGGGAAGAGGAGGAAGAAGAGGAACAATGGCAAGAAGTTGAAGCCGCACCCCTCCCCCCACGACGGATGCAAGCAGAGCAGCCCCTCTATTACGATGATGACGATGAGGGCGAAAACTGGAACGAACCCAGTCTCGAACCACAGCGCGCTGCTAAAGTCTATGAGGATGTCGCTTACACGCCAATTCCCGCACCTGCAAAATCAGTAGTAATAGAAGAAGAAGATCTCCTGCTACTCGACGATGATATGTGGGGTGAAGATACTAAATCTCCAGCCTACCAACCTCAAAAACTCAATATTCCCGATCCTCAAAAAGTCGAGATTCCTCAAACTGTCAAGCAGGTTGAGTATCAGGAAGAAGAAGTTGAAAGTTGATAGAAATCTGTAGGTTGGGTAGCGGATGCGCGCACGCCTTTGTTCCCCGACGGTTTAGCGCACCAAGCAGAACGAATGTGAAACCCAACATCCACACGCGTGATTGATGAGGATGTTGGGTTTCGCTTTGCTTTACTCAGAGGGTGTCTGAAAAGTCAATTCTTTATAAGCTTAAACCCTAGAAATCCCCCCTAACCCCCCTTTTTAAGGGGGGAACCGGACTCTTAGTCCCCCTTTTGAAGGGGGATTAAGATCTACGATCCATATCAAAAAACCTTTTCAGACATCCTCTCAACCTACAACTAATTAGCAAAATCCAAAATCCAAAATCGAGATGAATTCAGCAGATATTAGCTCATTTCTTACCAACCGTTTTGGTAATGCTCTCAAAATTGTCGATGGCGATTCATATCAGATCGATACACCCGATTATCGGTTACTAATTATTCTTTCAGCCCAACATTCGTGGGTGCGAATGTTGGTGCCAATTGCCCCCGCAGCCGAGGCAATGACCTTTGTTGAAGAATTCCTGTCTGCAAACTTTGATGCCACCTTAGAGACCCGTTATGCGATGAATCAAGGTGTACTTTGGGGCGTGTGGCAGCATAGCGTTACTGGATTGACTACTGAAGATTTTACTACAGCGATCGATCGTTGTATCGATCTCAAACGAGTGGGAATCGATCGCGCCTTCCAAGATTTTGCCACCAAACAGGTTAAAGCGATCGTCAGTATTGCCAAACAACGTGGGGATACCCTCGAACAAACAATGCAAACACTCAATCGGTTTTATGCTGAAGGTGTCATGGGCGATATCGGTGCGACTGAAGATGTCCGCAATGAGATGATGACGGCTTGGCAATCTCAATTAGAACGATTGTGAAATCAGGAGTAATTTAATATTTATTACATTAAACGATAATTAAAGAGGAGTCGCGATGCAAGCTATTTTTTGGACGATGGAAGAAGTTGCTGCTAGAGCAAAGCAGTTTTACGAGCTTGGCATTCGGCAAGAAGTCGAATGCGAAGAAAATATCGGTCAGATGATTGTCATTGATGCGGAAACTGGTGAATACGGTATCGATCCGAGTGGTGTAGAATCAGCGTTGCAATTAAAGGGCAAAAATCCGTTAGCTCAACTATTTACCATCAGGATTGGTTATGATGTTGCGGTAGTTTTTGGTGGAGAAATGGAGCGAACTACTAAGTGATTCAAGGTAGAGTCGTGAATGGGCGACCGAATATTCAGGTGATATTTTTGTTACCAGGGCAACCTGGGTTTGGAATAGATTTTGTTGTAGATACTGGTTTTAATGACTATCTAACCTTGCCACAGCAAGCAGTTAGACTGATGAATTTACCACTTTATTCGAGTGTGTCCGCACGGTTAGCCGATAATAGCGAATCTTTATTGCCAATATACCTGGCAACTATTCAATGGGATGGTGAGGAGAAAGTGGTGCCAGTTTTAGCTACTGGAATGAAGCCGCTATTAGGCACTAGTTTGTTAAAAGGATTTCGTTTGGAGATTGATTTTGAGGCAAACGGACTAGTTTCAATATTCAAACTTTAGTCGTTTTTTCCAAGTTAAATCAGCGGTAAGACTAATTTCACAAAATAGTAAACCAGCGGTGCGGTAAAGATATAACTATCGGTGCGATCGAGCATACCACCATGTCCGGGAATTAAATCACCCGAATCTTTAACTCCAGCATCTCGCTTCATTACCGATTCGGTTAAATCGCCTAACATACTCGTCATTCCAATCAGGCTCCCCAAAGCGATACCGCCAATATACCAGTGATGCCAGTGCAACACCCACGCACCACCCATCCCCATGCCCACACTGCTCATAATTCCGCAGATTGCTCCCTCGACCGTCTTTTTAGGGCTGATTTCTGACAACCGCGTGCGTCCGAGCCATTTGCCAAATAAATACGCTCCGATATCTGTCACCATAATGCACATAAATGACAGCAGCGTAATTGTAAACGCACTCGGCAGAATGCTCAAATCTAATGTGGTTAATAATCCCGCCCAATCGGTATCAAATGGAAAGGTATGTGCAGTCTTCGGATCGAAGCCTACTCGCAACCTAATCCAGTAGCTGGGTAAATAACCTCCATAAAAGAGTCCGAATAGGGATGTAGAAATATCGGCAATTGAGGCGATTTTGGGCAGGAACAGCAGGTAAAAGCAAATTAGGGTACCTGCGACCGGAAACAGCGCATCGTCGATCCCAGAGCCAACTGCCCCCACGAGCAGCAATATTTGACTGACAACTAAGGTAATTTTACTAGCTGGTTCGATGCCTTTAGCGCGGACGAGTTTGAAATACTCACTCTGACCCAGATATACAATAATACACATCCCGATCGTAAAGTACCAGCTACCTAGCAATAACATACATAAAGCTACAGCGATCGCTACGATGGTACTGATGATGCGGGGTAGGGACATTGGGGAGATGGGAGTGGGGGGAGTGGGGGGTGTGGGGGGTGTGGGGGTGTGGGAATTAAGGATTAAGAAATGCAATTACTTATAAAGCCTATTCACTATCCACTATCCACACTTAGGCTGTCGCTCAGTGCAAGCTATTCACTCATTCAAGCTTTTCTGCGCTCAAGATAAATAGCGGATCGACGGCGGCTAGTCTGCGACTATTACCTCTGGTTTCGAGGCGATTGACGGCGGCTTGCACGACTTCGACATTGCGGGCGTGGAGTTGGGTAAAACTTTCAGACACTTCATAGAGTGCTTCGAGGCTGGCGGCGGTGACGACGATTCTGCCTGTTATTGGTAAGTATGCCCAAACTTGTTGCAAGATCGGTTTAATGCCCCTACCGCCTTCGATGCAGGCGCGTTGGGGTGGTGTGGCAATGTGTTTGAGACATTGCGGCGCACTGCCAATAACAATTTGAACATTTTTGACTTCAAAGCGATCGCAGTTGAGTTGAATCAGATTGGCTACTTCTTCATCGCGCTCGATCGCGATGATTTGTCCTTGTGGGCATAGTAACCCAATTTCTACCGGAATTGTCCCCGTCCCGGCACCAATATCCCACACGACCGAATTTGCTTCCAATCTCAAGGCAGAAATTAGCAACAATCTAATCTCGCGCTGACTCATGGGAATTCCTGGCAATCGCTCGAATAATTCGTCGGGAATCCCTGGGGATACATATTTCCACAGTTGGGACATAATGTTGGGGAACAGGGGATAGGGGATAGGTGATAGGGAACTCGATGTGCTGGGGTGCAAATTTAGGCAGGGGGAGTCCATTTACTGACATCTTACACCAGTGGTTCGATCGACTGCCAATGCTAAGTTAGAGCCTCCATCAGTCAGAGATCTTGTAGATGTGACGATCTCAAACACACCCGATCGAAAAAGTAGAAATTACAATTTGAGGCATCGCTTAACTTTCTGTTACTATACACCCCTGCGAGGTCTCGATCGTGCGTTTTTTATCTGTTGGAATTGGGCTGAATATTGCTCTGTGTGGATTGACTGCTACTAATTTAGCCGCAGTAGCCGAACCACAACCCGTTTATAACAATCGAGTTATTAGCTATAGCCCAGAAATTCCAGAGACGATCGGCAATAGAGTCATTCGGGGTACTGGGATCGAGTTTACCGTACCCAGAGGCTTTAATGGTGGCGTTCCCGCTAGTGTGGATACTAAAGAGATCGCGACAGAAGCTAAACGACTGTACCCGTCGATGTCTTCGTTTGTAAATGCATTGGAGACAGATCCGACATTTTTGAGAGCGATTGCCATTAATATTGCCAAACAAGAGCCAGAAATCGTGCTGATTACCCAGCTCCCGGTACCTGGAACCATGGGATTGGTAGAATTACACGATACCATGTCTAAAATGTTGCCTTCGGTACTACCGACCGGATTTAAACTGGTAGAGCACAAAATCGACACAGTGGGTTCGCGCCAAATCGTCCGATTGACGATCGATGTGGACTTAGAAGGCACTAAATTTAAACAATCGATCGGGATGTTTAAAGAAGGGAATGAAATATTTCAGGTAACATACGTTCATGGCGAAAATACGCGCCAAGCTCGACCGATATTCGATCGGATGATTTCTAGCTTCAAAGCTACACCAACAGAGGCAGTGACGACATCAGCCAAGTGAACTACCCAACACTCACCCGAAGCGGGTAGAGTGTGGGCTTCTCCCTTCAACAACCATCGCCGCCACAGCAGTAGACTTACGCCCATACTGTTTTGGTCTTACATAGCCTTCAGGAGCAATAACGCTGGTTCCCAACGTCAATACGCGCAAGCCTTCATTTTTGATATTTATCGCCGCGTTAATGTCTCTGTCATGTCTTTGATTACAGTGGGGACAATCAAATTCACGCACGGACAGATCCATCTTTGGTAGTGGTTTCAATGTGTCAGAACAAAGATGAGTTGATGCAAAGAATCGACCTATTTCTAGATAAACTTTGCCAACCATTTCGGCTTTGTACTTGAGCATAGTGCAGAACATTCCCCAGCCAGCATCAGATATTGCTTTAGCTAGACAATGGTTTTTAACCATGTTTCTCACTGCCAGATTTTCTACTACTATGACTTGGTTCTCGTCTACTATCTTGCGCGATAGTTTGTGTAGAAAATCTTCGCGGACTCTTTTAATTTTAGAGTGAATCTTGGCTACTGCAAGCTTCGCTTTACGACGATTATTGGTCGTTTTGTCCTTCTCTTGAAAAGGTGCTCCACTTGGGGAAACAAGCGACGTTTTGGGGCGCGACGTTTTCGGGGGAAGCTTCCCCCGAAAAGCTCGCTTGGGAAGCTTCCCCCCAAAAGCTCGCGCCCCAAGACCGCACTTTCCGTTCTTGCGGGATAGCTTTTTCTGCTTACGAGCTAGATTGTTCTCATGTTTCTTAGTAGCTTTAGGGTGCTGATACTTAGATCCAGTTGAGGTGACGGCGAAATCGGTTAGACCTAGATCTATTCCAATCACATTACCCTCAGTACTAGACTCAGGACATTGAATACCGTCATCAACCAGCATCGAAGCAAAGTATCTACCATCAGGATTCTTGGATAAAGTCACAGTTTTAACTTTGCCTTCAATATCCCGATGAACCCTAGCTTCAACTACACCCAATTTACCTGGAAACTTAATCTCACAATCGCTCAAAACTTTGACGTTTTGAGGGTATTGAATTGACTGTTTCCCTTGACGTTTTTTGAATGTGGGATACATTGCTCGACCGTCAAAGAAGTTACCAAAAGCCACACCTAGATTCAAAACTGACTGTTGAAGGCATTGTGAGTAACACTCAGATAACCAATCAAATTCAGCTTTCCATAAGGGTATGGACTTCTTCATTGTCATGGCTGTAACGCCTTTACCAGTCTCTTGATAAGTCGCGGTCATTGTAGCCAAAGATTGATTCCAAACCCAACGCACACAACCAAAAGCCTGGGCAAGATGTATTTGCTGGGCTTCACTTGGGTAGATTCGGACTTTGACAGCTTTTAACACAAACTTAGAGTACTTCTTTGACTGCTCTAAGAATATTGTAGTTTGAAATATGGGTAAGTGCAAGGGATTTGTTCACCTACTCATCCATCCGCCCATCTCCCGCCCGCTCGCGCCTTTTCGTCTCGTGGGCGGATGGAATCGGCGGTTCACGCGCGCATTCATCAAGGGCGTTCACCGAGGCGGTAGAGCGCGGGGCTTCTGCTGGTTCAGCTAAATCTGCGGTTTCAATTGGGGCGATTTCGCGGATGTGTGGAGATCGAACGCGATCGTAGACTGGAGTAAGTGCAACAAAAATTAGCAAAATCGCGTCAGCCTTAATGCTAGTTGTTAAAATTAAGATTAACGATCGTCGCTCCGACACACATCACTAAATTTGGTAAAAGATTTATGTTCGCTAGAGTAGCTTTACTCCGTCAGTGGTTGCAACGACGGTGGTTATATTCCTGTATTGGTGCGCTGACAGTGGGTTTTATCGTTGTCGGACAACCCCAAGTCGGACGAGCGACTGACTGGATTCAAATCCTAATTCAGGGTGCCCAAATCGTGCAGTTGTCGAATGTCTCCGATGCTCAGGAAGCTAGTCTTGGTGCAGAGACAAATCGTGCTATTCTCAGCGAGAAGGTAAAACTTTCGCAGAACTCAGTCGTTAATAATTATGTCAACCAGATCGGTCAACGTTTAGCCAGAACTAGTGCCAGACCGAATATTAAATATACGTTCCAAGTCGTCGAAGATGACTCGATCAATGCTTTTGCGACGATGGGAGGCTTTGTATATGTCAATACTGGTTTGGTTAAAGCTGCCGATAATGAAGCCCAGTTAGCTGGTGTCATCGGGCACGAGATCGGGCACATTACAGGTCGTCATTCGCTCCAACATATCAAACAAGCCGCAATTACTCAAGGTCTGACTTCTTTAGCTGGACTCGATCGGGATACGATCGTCCAGATGGGGGTACAATTGGCTCTAACGTTGCCCAATAGCCGTCAGGATGAATATGATGCCGATCGACGCGGTTTGACGAATATGATTCAAACTGGGTATGCACCGATGGCGATGCCTGAGTTTATGAAGAAGTTGAGTCGGGGTAATTCAGCTCCAGAATTTCTCAGCTCTCACCCAGCGGTAACCGAGCGCGTCGCCAATCTGCAAAAAATGATTCCCGCCGCTTATAAGAATCGCACCGATGGTTTAAATGCCAGTACTTACAAGCAAAATTTACGCGGTTTCTTCTAGAATTACACCATTCGATCGAACAGAATATACCCGACTTCGCTAAACGGTAGCTTAAAAAGGGGGGCTTTAAACCCTATTTTTAAGCTATCCATTACCCCCGATTATCCAATAATTGCAATGTGGATTCAATAATATGCGTAAAACCCCAACGATCTAGGGATCTTGGGTTTCGAGGATCGACCCAACCTACAAATCTGGATATGTTCGAGTATCGATCGGATCGGCTTTACTACTGACATCCTGCTAATGAATGAGTCTAAAAGTTAGATTTATTCTTGGATCGACCTTCTTTTTTGTCTTGGCAATTTGATGCAGCCAGAATGACTGACATTCTCCAGTCATCAATAGCAAACTACCGTGAGTTAAATCGATGTTAATGAATTGTTTATGGTTGGGATGGTCGGGATTTTTATGTTTGAGAGAAAATTTTCTAGTTCCGCCAAAACTAACCGACCCAATTACGGGATTCTCAGCCAATTTTGGTTCATCATCTGCGTGCCAGGAAACAGAATCATTTCCATCGCGATAGTAATTTAGCAACACACCATTGAAAGATCGATCGCAGACAGATTCAATTTTAGTTTTGATATCCAAAAGTAATAGATGCCATGCTTTTGAATTCATGGTAATACCTGAATAAGTATACGAGATGTCTCCATACCAAGCTGTCAAACGTGGGAGTGGAATCGATTTCCCATACATTTTTATGTATTCTTGGCTCCAGTCGATTTCAGCGGTTAAAATTTCGAGGATTCGATCGCTTTCATTTATGTCGAAAAAATGCTCGTACAAAATGACTCGTCCATCATCGATCGAGATAATTTGCTGGTTTGATGATGAAGAAGTATTATCGAATAGATCGGGCTGGTTTATCATTTAATTACATTCACTATTTAATAATTATGAATATAGCAATCCTATTTAATTTGCGAGTAGGGGCAATTCATGAATTGCCCCTACTCACATCCTAGATAAAAACACAATCTTACAAATGATTTAGAATTGCTATATATCGATTCCTAAGTTTCGATCGCCACATATCGGAACCCAATTGAATATCGCTCCTCTTTAACAGGCATTAGTCTGTGCTCGTAATCCCAGCGAGAACAGCCATCAATCAGATACATAGAACCAGATGTTAGTTCTGTTTCAAAGGAAATTAGATTAGTTCGCTTAGGGCGAAACTGAAATCGACCAGATCCTGCTAAACTTATTCCGACCACTAAGTCTCCAAAACGTGGCGCGTCTACGTGCCAGCCGATACCAGCACTAACTTGATATCGAGTGATGATACACTGATTGAATTCAGCTTGAGGGGAACAATTTGCTAGGGCTTTTTGGGCTAATGCAAGCAAGAATGGTGGCATTGGTTCGGCGGCGGCTAATTGTTTTCCCTTCAGAATATAAGCATAGCCGAATTGAGATGTAGTGCGTTTCAGGCGTTTGCCCCGAAAGCTGGCTTCTTGATATTCAAAGGCTGAAATTTGGCACAGAAGCTCGGTTTGTTCATTAATAGTGAGGAAATTTGATATCAAAGAAAAGCCATCGGGGGCAGTTGTCATCGGAAGTGTTTTAGTCATGATTAATTGCTCACTACTCATCGTCGAATTAGCTAAATTTGATGCCGTCTTGCCGAGATACCAGTCGCCGCATCATGTCTAAGTTATGCTCGGTAAGGTTCAGGGCGCAGTCAACCCAGATCTCGACGATCTCAAGCAACTCGGCGTATTCAATTTGCTGAACGCGGCGGCGCGTTTTCCCAATCGCATTTAGAGAATTCCGGCGACGCTTACGAGAATCGATTAACTCTGAGATGCCAGTTTCTCCATCGCCATCCTCGACGATAAAATGGATTAAGCCTTTGTCTAGCATTTCACCTGCGGTATAGATTTTGCCGCTTGTTATGAGTTCTTCGGCACAACGCAGACCGATGCGACGATAGAGCAAAGAATACGCGCCCATTCCTGGAAACATCCCAAACTTGATTTCGGGGAATCCAAAGCGCGAACTCCTCTCAGCCACAATGATGTCGCAGGAGAGGGCTGTTTCAAAGCCGCCCCCCAAAGCGTCGCCCTGAACTAGTGAAATCGTGGTAACGGGCAAATTGAATGCTGAGTAACAAGCATAAATCACGTCAATACAGGCGCGAGCGTAGTCGAGCAAATCAGACCGATCTTGCGTGAGGCTTGACCGTAAAAACAGTTCGATATCGCCCCCCAGGTTAAATACACCAGGAAGCTTGGAAGCCAGCACTACATATTCGATCGAACATAATTCTCCTTGATACTCAATTTGAGTTTGGCTCTGCGAAAGAAACTCGCAATAGGATTTCAAGTCACCAAGGAGAGCCATATTAAAGCATGGGCGCGGGGATGGATGCCATATCGACCACATTGCTCTTTGTTCGGGCTGGTAATAGGCGCACAACTGTTCCGAGAAGTTGATGTTCAGCATGAGGTAGATTCTGCTAGAGTTGCTTTCCCTCTTAATTGGGTTAATATTTGAAATTTATAGATAAATCTTTGTGAAGATATCAATTTGAGAATGCTTGACCTTAGCTACCAAGGGAGCGAATCCGTCGATCGATCTCATCGATCGTCAGCGTCTCCTCAAGAACACAATCAGTAGAATGAGATAATTGACTCATGATTTTGATTTGTTGATAACGATCTTCTGCTTCTGCTTGAACATTTCGGAATTTCTCTTGGAGATTATTCAGATCGTTAAATTTAGCTAACTCTCGATCGCCACCCATCGATTTATTCATCGCCATAGAAGCTGCTAGTGATTGAAACTCGATTTCTAACAGGGTTAATTTAGATTGCTCTTGGGTATGATAATCGTTGGCGTTAATTAGCATCTCCTGAGCGCGATCGAGCCGCACCTTTAATTCGGGTAAAATCCGCTCGATTCCAATCGATCTTGCCATTGATAATCGAGCTTCAACGATATTGCCCGATCGCTGAAGCTCAAAAGCTTTGCTAACTAAATTTTGATGTTCTTGCGATTTCTGATTGTATTGGCGTTCGATCTCTTGAGAAATCGATCGAACTCGATCGACTGCCCTTTCCATCTCGGTAACTTTTGCTGCAATTGAAATCAATAATTGTGTCGCATGTTCGAGAGCAATTTCATCAGTGGATTTAACTGTTGTTGGTGGTTCGGTTGGCATCTGCCAGAGCCAATCCCAAGTATTAATAATCTTTTTGCCGAGAGTGTCGCCCATCAACCAGATAATTAGGTCGTTCATGATTTATTGTTGATGTTAGTGGATAGTAAATAGTGAATAGTGGATGGTAACTATTCACTATTCAATCAGCCTGTTTGAGAGTTAAAATCTAGAATGCTAATTTGAACCCGTTACATTTGCTGATATCGCAATGAGGCGTAATTAGACTGTTAATATTCTCGGCTCGATCGCTACCTCGGAAGGAAATCTTGCCTGTGATGCCGCGCACATTAAAATTGGGGTTGCTAAGTGCTTTTTGAACTGCTTCTCGATCGTCAGCTTTATCTAGAGCAGATAATAAGACTTGCATGGCATCGTAACTGTTAATTATGCGATCCTGGACTTGTGTCTTCTCACCCCACCAACTTGGAGCGTTGTTAAATTTGCCGACATCAATGTACTTGAGGTCGCTAGAATGAATTGGGACGCTAATTGTCAAGCCTTTTAAGAATTGTGGGTTGACCTGGAAAAGGTAAGCATCCTGAAGAATAGAATTAGCTAGAATTGGCAATTCTCCTTTGTTTGCTTTAACTACAGATAATACCCTGTCTCGTTCGATGGGATCTGTATACGCATCAGGAAATAAAACTAGTGCCTTAGCTCCGGCTGCTTTGGCAACAGCAATTTCTTGAGCGGCATTATTCGGGCTAGTCAGATCGAATTCTTTGACGATCGTGTTGGGTCGAATTTGAGATAGAAATGCTGCTTTTAGGGATTCACTGAACTTTTTATTTGGCGTGTAGAATAGCGCGATTTTGTCGTATTTGCTAGCCCATTTTGCTGCCATGTCTTTAGCACTAACGATGTTGCTACTGACGACGCGGTAGAAGTAGTTATTACTATCTAGATTCGTGAGTTCGTCAGATGTACTTGTAGCTGACAGGAGAACAGTTTTAGCCTGTTGGTAGATATCTTTGACCCGGACGGTTACGTTTGAACTGTAAGCTCCAATGACAGCCAAAATATCTGGATGTTTGACCAATTCAGTAGCGATTTTAGTTGCTTCATTTGGGTCGTTGCTATCATCGGCTGTTATCACTCGTAGTTGCCAATCATGCCCAGCTTGATTCCATTCCTCTTGCGCTTGGGCGATCCCCTTGAGTATACTGGTCGCTACGAAGATGGGGGTGCTGCTGGCAGGCAATAGTGCGGCGATGGTTTTAGTTTTGACAGCCTTATTTTGGGAGAGTTTAGTATTATTTAAAGCTACTAGGGATTCTGGATCTTTGGCGATACTGAAATCCTTTTCTAGATTTTCAATTCCTTGCCGATGGTCTTTTTCTTTAATAGCCTTAAACCCAGCCTGCTTATCGAGTCGGGAGAGTCCGCCAGGGGGCGTGAGAATTATTTCTTCTCCACAAGTAATCCGATCGAGACTGAAAGCAGCTTCGCAAATCGACGATCCGGTATTGGTAAACGGGATGGTAATATGAGTGATATTTGTAGCAATAATAATGCTAACCAGCGCGATCGCAATATATACGATCGGGGGTAGCTTGGGAAACTTTAATTTCATTGATGAAATCCTCCGGTATGTCCTCATTAGAGTTATTGGGAAGAATTCACCCATTTATTATTTAAAATCTAAAAGTAGTCCGAATCGTCCCTACCCAAATCGATGAATTATTGCGATCGTGTTCGGGATTAGTTATCACCAGTAGCCCTGGGGTGATGTCGATATTGTCATTTATTTTGAATTTGTAGATAGTTTCTAAATGTAGTGAGGTATCGCGATCTCGATCGGATTTTGGTGGTACGCCGACGATGATACCCAGGGTGTTACCTGGTGCGCCGACATTATTGGCGGCAATACTCACTGCATAATTGGTAGATTGGCTGGTGAGTGCGCTGGTTGTCGATCGCGCCTCAGTCAGTCCCCACCAGCCAGAGATGGTGACATCTTGCCCGATCTGATGACTCGCATTGAGTCCGTAGTGTTGGGCGGTGGTTGGTTCGTCGAAGGGATTATTGGCGGTAAGGCTGCCCGTTGCGCCTGTGATGCCGCTGCCGTTGGGATGGTAGGAGCGTGCATAGGTAATGCCAAATTTGAGGTCCTTGCTTGGCTCGTATTTTACTTGCCCGATAACGGCATTCGCACCGCTAAAGAAACCGCCATTGCTGGGATTTGCCGCGATGAGGCTGGGCGCGGTGTAGCTGCCAGAGGCACTCCAGTGGGGCGAAAATTGGTGTTTGAGGGTGATGCCGCTGCCGTCGTTGCTGAGGCGGTAGATAGGCTGATATCGTCCGAAACGGGACATCGATCCGGTGGATGAATTAGCCAGGGGGGAAAAGTTATCCAGATTGTCGCTGTATCCGCTCCCTGTAATCTCGACGATCGCTTGAGTGCGATCGCTAATGGGAAACTGGTAGTGGAGTAACGAGAGATTGACATTGCCTTTAGTGCCGTCATAGCCCAGGCGCGTCATATTCGTACCTGTAACGCTGGTATTGAGCGGGGTAGAGTTGCCAGTCTCTAATCTGACTTTAAATCGATCGTCGGGGGTGAATTTAGTTTCGATATTGAACCGGACACGGTTGTCAAATACTACTTGACTATTGGCTCGATCGATTTGGTTTACGCCGCCATAACCTGCGGTGCCAAATAGTACTTCGCCGGAAATTTTTATTTTTGATTCGGTTGGGGGGAGTGGTTGGGCTTGAAGTGATGGGGGGTTGAG